>JAUXBK010000084.1 GCA_030619405.1 Sedimenticola sp.
CGAGGCGATCGAGATCAAGGTGCTGCACGCCCGGCAGCCCCTGTATGTGTTGCAGAGTGACGGCTCTATCCAGAATAAGTACACCATCAAGGTACTGAACAAAACCAGTGAGGATGTACCTGTCACCCTGACGGCATCCGGCTTGGATGGGCTGGTAGTGATAGGGGCCGACAAGCCGGTGATTGCCCGTCATGGCAAGGTGACGCCGCGGACCCTGTTCGTGCGGGTTCCACCGCAGAATATCAAGGAGGAGTCCGTGCGGCTGGTGTTCCGTGCTGAAGGCCGGGACAGCAAGGGAACGGCATTCGCCAGTGAGCGTGAGAGCGTCTTCATCGGCCCGAAGCGCTGATTCTATACTGTCGAACCGTCGAACCAGGGAAAGGTGGACCTGCTGGTCCGCCTTTCCTGTATTTTACCTGCACGAGAGAACTTGTATGACGAACAAACAATCTGCCTGGCGCAGCCCCTGGGTCATTGGCTGGCTGGGGCTGCTGCTGCTCTTTTTCCTGTTCAGCGGCGTACGGATCTATCTGGCGGTGACCACTGGTCCCGGGCTGGTGGACGAGAACTACTACGAGCGGGGCGAGGCGTTGTCGCGGGACCGACTGAAGCGGGAAGCCCGCAACCCGGACTGGAAGATGCGGATCGAGGCCCCGGAGTTCGTCGATATCGGCAAGCCGACCCAGTTCGGTTTTCGGGTAACGGACAAGGAGGGGCGGCCGGTGGCACCGGATTCGATCACCTTTTATGTCTACCGCCCGGCCGACTCCAGTCTCGACTTCTCCAAACCGATGCAGCAGGTCGAGCCGGGTCACTATACGGTCGAGGCCAGCTTTCCCTTGCTGGGCGTGTGGGATATTCTGGTCAGCTCCACCCATGGCCAGGACGAATATAATGTCCCCCACCGCATCAGCGCCGGGGTCAAGTAGCCTCCCAGTCCGAGATTGTTGGGATGCATGGTCCGCTCTCGAACAGACGGGTCATGAATCGAAAAATAGCGATTACCTGCTTTCCAGTTTTCACCACGAAGAACACGAAGGACACGAAGGGTTTATTGCTTTTCTTCGTGCTCTTCGTGCTCTTCGTGGTTGAATTCGATATTTGATCTTATGACTTCAGCTGGCACTCCGGATCCCACCGACGAGGCGCAGTGCTTCCACTGCAGCCTGCCAGTGCCCCCGTCAGGGCGGGTGACCGCGGAGATCGAGGGTGAACCCCGTGACTTCTGCTGTACCGGCTGCAAATCGGTGTGCGAGGCGATCTACGCAGCGGGCCTGGAAGGGTTCTATCGGCGCACCCCGGAGGGACTGCTGCTGGCACCCCCGCCCGAACTTCCCAAAGAGCTCGCCCTCTATGACCTGGACGAGGTTCAAGAAGAGTTTGTCGACGGGCTGGGGGAGACTCGCGAGATCAACCTGCTGGTGGAGGGGATTCACTGTGCCGCCTGCGTCTGGCTGATCGAAAACAGCCTGCAGTCCGACCCCGGCATCCCGGAGGCCCGGGTGAATCTCTCCGGGCGCCGGCTCCATGTCAAGTGGGACAACAGCCGGGTGAAACTCTCCAGCATCCTTCAGCGGCTCGGTCGGATAGGCTATGCGGCCGTCCCCTTCGACCCGGACACGGCGGAAGGCAGCCTGAAACGGGAGAACCGGCAGTTGCTGTATCGCATGGCCTTCGCCGCGTTCGCCATGATGAACCTGCTCTGGGTCTCCATCGCCCTCTATGCGGGTGCCGACAAAGGGGAGTTTCGAACTCTCTTCCACTGGGTCGGTTTCGCGCTGGCCACGCCCACGCTGCTCTATTCGGGCTACCCCTTCTTCAAGGGCGCCTGGACCGGCCTGCGGAGCCTGTATCTGGGGATGGACCTGCCGATCGCCATCGGCGCCGGCATCACCTACCTCTACTCCGTCTATGTCACGGTGACTGGCACCCAGACTGGTGAGGTCTATTACGATACGGTGGTCAACTTCCTGTTCGTGATCCTGGTGGGTCGTTATCTGGAGGCCATATCGAAGCGCCAGGCGGTCTCCTCCACCCAGCGTCTGCTGGACCTGCAGCCGCGGGTGGCCACCCTGCTGCAGAAAGGGGAGGAGAAGATCGTCCCTATCCGCTCCGTCAAGAGTGGCGAGACGGCGCTGGTGCGGCCCGGCGAGCGTATCCCGGTGGATGGGGTGGTGGTCGAAGGGGGTGGAGCGGTGGATGAGGCGATGCTGACCGGCGAGTCGGAGCCAGTCACTCGCGGGGTGGGGGACCGGGTCTCCGCTGGCACCATCAACGGCCACGGTGTGCTGCAGATCCGTGTGGAGGGGGTGTTGCGGGACACCGCCCTGGGCCGCATCATCGGTCTGGTGGAGGAGGCGCAGGCCAGCAAGGCGCCTATTCAGTGCATCGCTGACCGGATCGTCCCCTGGTTTGTCGCCATCACCCTGGGGCTGGCGGCAGCGACTTTCGCCGGGTGGTTCGGCGAAGGCATCGAGAAGGCGCTGATGGCGGCGACGGCGGTGCTGATCATCACCTGCCCCTGCGCCTTCGGCCTGGCCACGCCGATGGCGATTGCGGTGGCCTCCGGGCTCGGGGCGCGCCACGGTATCCTGGTGAAGAACGGCGAAGTGCTGGAGAGTCTCTCCTCTATCGACCGGTTCGTCTTCGACAAGACCGGCACCCTGACGGAAGGGGAGATCAGCGTCACCTCGATCGCCACCGCGGAGCGACTGTGGGAGGCGGGGAATGGGAAGATGCGGTCGCAGATTCGGGCGCTGCTCAGGGATCTGGCGGCAGTAGAGCGCTATTCGGAACACCCGCTGGCCCATGCCCTGCTGTCGTGTGCCGAGCGGGAGGGTGTGGAGATCCGGCGTCTCTCCGCCACCGGATTCGAGAACCGGCCCGGTTTCGGTGTGGCGGCAACGGTGGATGGTCGCCGGCTGTTGGCGGGAAACGGTGCCTGGATGGAGCTGAATGGCGTAGATCGGGAACCCCGGCTCGAGCAGCGGGCGGAACGGCTGGATGAACAGGGCACAGGCTCTCTCCACTGTGCGGTGGACGGCCGGGAGGTGGCCCTGATCGGGCTGGAGGACAGGATCCGGGTGGATGCACCGGCCCTGATCCAGGCGCTGAAGCGGGAGGGGATGCAGCTGACCCTGCTCACCGGCGACCGGCGTCGGACGGCAGAGGTGATCGCCCGGCGCCTGGGGGGTATGAAGGTGATCGCAGAGGTGCCGCCGGAAGAGAAGGACCGGGCCATTGCCCAGCTGCAGGCCGAAGGCAGCCGGGTGGCGATGGTAGGTGACGGCGTCAACGATGCCCCGGCGCTGGTGCGGGCAGACGTGGGGATCGCCCTCGGAAGCGGCACCGATGTCTCCATCGCCAGCGCCGATATTGTACTGATCAGCAATGATCTGGCGAAGGTGCGCCTGGCGGCGGCCCTCTCCCGCCGCACTCTGCGCACCATCCAGCAGAACATCGGCCTCTCCATCACCTATAATCTGATCATGGTGCCACTGGCGATGGCGGCGTTCGTCACTCCCCTGGTGGCGGCGGTCTCCATGCCGGTAAGCTCGCTGCTGGTGATCGGCAACGCGGCCCGGATCCGAACCCTGTTCCGGGCCCGGTGAAGGGGGTCCCCCGCAAAAGTCAAAGTCAAAAGCATTCTCGCGCAAAGGCGCAAAGGAAAAACAAAACAAAAAAGGCTCTGCCGTTTCTGCGAAAAGATGCATCTTGAGGAAAGCCCCGGGGGCCTAACTCAGATCGTAGCCTGGACTGAGCGTCTTGAATCCCGCGCCGAGCGTTGCCGGGAGCACCGTAACCGAGTTAATAAATAGTTTAATTCCTTTAGAAAGAAAATGGGCTTGGGGTCGATGAACAGGTCAACCTCTGTGGTCTTCTTTACGATCCGCTCTTTTCCCGCCTGGGTCAGGAGGAGAGGCTCCCGGTGACGCGGCTTTTCAGGCGAGTCGCAGCTCTGCCAGTGATGCGTGGGCATTCCCGCCGCTGATATCGGGAATGATGTCGAGTTCCAGTAGTGTCACGCCATCGAGCTCTACCTGGTACTCTTCCAGTTCGCGGGTGGCGTCGGGGGTGCTGAAGTTGTACTGCTGCCGCGCGATAGCCTGATACGAGCGTCCGCCGTCGGCGGAGCTCCGCAGCAGGAACTCCTGAGTGCGCTCCTCTCCACCGGCACCGATCACCAGACGGATATGCCGTATCTTTTGGGGCCGGTCAAACAGCAGCCGGATGGTCTGCCGGCCCGGTGCAGCTGCTCGCCAGCCTGGTCCACCATCAGGCGTCAGGGCCGACTCGATCGGATGTGCCGAGTCCTCGGAAGTGAGCTCCACCTGGGTCAGGTTTTCCAGGTCCAGCCAATCCTGATCGTGGGGTACGACTGTCTGTCTCTCTCGGGAGATGATTTTCTTGCGCATGGGATTTCCTCTTCCACTCCTTATTCCTTCAGGTCTATATGGCTATCTCTTCTTGCCCTTTTTCTTTCGCTTCTGTGCTCCCTTTTTAAGCTTCTTCTCCTTTTTCTTGTCCACTTGTTTCTTGTTCTTTCGTTTTGACTTCCGTTCGGGGGTGCTGATCTCCTGCTTCACGGCAATGGCGATGAAGTGCTCGGTCTCGGTGTCGTACCAACCCAGCCTGATCCGGTCGCGGATCACATCCTCACCGATCTGGACCGTGTTGGAGGGGCTGAGTACTTTCAGTACCCGGGAAACGGTGGTCGCATTCCACGGTTTTCCATCTGCGGTGGGCACCGCCATTTTGTTCAACCGGGTGGCCAGCTCTTTTTCGGAATAGGGTTTACTGGTCAGTTCGCCAATCAGGTCCCGGATGGATTCATAATAATTCCACTGCATCAGGGGGGATGTCTCTTTGAGCTTGTGCTCGACGGCATCCTTTTCCTCCTCCCGGGCGGGTGGCCGGGATGGGGTTGCCGGAGAGGGCTTTGCAGCGGGCTTCCTGCCCGATGCCCCGGCCGGCCTGCTCGATGCTGTACCCTGGAGGCTGAGGTTTTTCAGGATGCGGCGGATGGAATACTTGCTCCAGGGTTGACCGGACAGGGAGGGGAAGCCATCGGCGTTTAACGTGTCTGCCATCGCCTGCTGTGTGAGACCAGCGCCTTTGCCGTCACGGTAGGCGGTGAGCTCTTCAAACCGTGATTTTACCGCCTTGTCTCTGTCAGTCACTGGATTTCCTCTGGTTTTGAATCGTTCCACACACCCGCTGTATCTGTTTTACAAGGGTCGGGTTTGCAGGATTGTCGCATTTCTTTTTTTAATAATCCAAATAAGGGTCAAGTATCCTCCTGTGCGGTCGCTATTTTCCTTTACCAATTTGAAAAAGCCTGGGCAGGGAAGCTCGAAAAGGGAGGATATCCGGTGTCGGCCTCTCTATACTCAGCCGGAGGGCAAGAACGCGGCCGAGGCCGAGAAATTTCTCAAGTTTGCCCACAGCAGAAAGGGGCGGGAGATCATCCGCATCAGTGGGTATTTTCCGTATTGGCAGCGGCCCGCCAGGAGGGTAGGGTATGGGAAACCCTGAACTGCGGAGAAATGCCATGATCAGAGCCCTCTCATTGACAATACTGCTTTTTTCCCATCTGTCGGTAGCGGCTGAAGGAACCCCTCAGGCCACCGTCGAGATGAAGCTGCAGCAGGTCTCAGAGCATGTCTACTACGCCATGGGCCAGGCGGGCATCGCTACCGATAATCAGGGGTTCATCTCCAATGCCGCAGCGATCATCAGCCAGCAGGGGGTGGTGATGGTGGATGCCCTGGGCAGCCCTTCCCTGGCGCGATCGTTTCTCGAAAAACTGCGCAGCATCACCGATAAACCGGTGACCCGGGTGATCGTGACCCACTACCATGCAGACCACATCTACGGACTGCAGGTGTTCAAGGAGCAGGGGGCTGAGATCATCGGGCCGGAAGGGTATCGAGACTATCTGGAGGCACCGATAGCCCAACAGCGGCTGGCTGAGCGCAGGCAGTCACTTGCCCCCTGGGTGAACGAGCAGACTCGCCTGCTGCCGCCGGACCGGGTGATCGGCCAGGACACCCGGTTGGATCTGGGAGACGTGCAACTGGAGATCAGCTACCTGGGGACGGCCCATTCGGAGGGTGATCTGAGCGTGCTGGTGCAGCCGGACCGGGTGCTGATCTCCGGTGACATCATCTTCGAGGGGCGTATCCCCTTTACCGGCGGCGCGGACACCGTCCACTGGCTGGAGGTGCTGGAGGGACTGGACCAGAGCCGGCTCAAGGCACTGATCCCCGGCCACGGCCCGGCAGCGACCAACCCTCAGCAGACCATCGGTCTCACCTTGCGCTATCTGCGCTTCGTCCGCGGGAAGATGACGGAGGCGGTGAAGGAGATGATCCCTTTCGACGAGGCCTATGAGGCGATCGACTGGTCCGACTACTCTAACCTCCCGGCGTTCGAGGCCACCAACCGGCGCAATGTCTACGGTGTCTATCTGTCGCTGGAACAGGAGATGATGGGAGAGTAATCTGGTCGTTCCCAGTCCGAAAGCACTTTCCCTTACATTTACCATAGCAATACGCTATGGCTCTGCAGGCCGATACTCCAATGACAGACACCGAAGATTTCGCAGCACTCCTGAAGCAGTACGACCAGGAGCAGGGCAAACAGACTCAGCGCACCCCGCAGGTGGGTGACAAGGTTCAGGGCACCATCGTATCGATCGGGGGCGACAACCTCTACGTCGACCTGGGGAGCAAATCCGAAGGTATCCTGGAGGCCGCAGAGTTCACCGATGCCGACGGCAACCTGACCTTGAAGGTGGGTGACCGGGTGCAGACCCTGGTCACCGGCAAGGACGAGCAGAGCGGCTCTCTGCTGCTGGGCACTCGCCGGGGCCACAAAGTACATGGGAGTGCCGAACTGGAACAGGCCTGGGAGCTGCAACAGCCGGTGGATGGCCGGGTGACCGGGGTCACCAAGGGCGGGATCGAGGTGGAGATCGCCGGGATCCGGGCCTTCTGCCCGGCGTCACAGATCGATATCCGCTTCATCGAGGAGTTGGAGCAGTTCGTCGGTCAACACCTCTCTTTCCGCATCACCAAGTATCAGGGGGGGCGGCACCCGAACCTGGTGGTCTCCCGCCGTGCCCTGCTGGAGGAGGAACAGAAGGTTCTGGCGGAAGAGACGCGGGCCACGTTGAAGGAGGGTGCAGTGCTCAATGGTATCGTCACCTCGATCAAGGAATACGGTGCCTTCGTCGATCTGGGTGGCGTGGAGGGAATGATCCACATCAGCGAGCTGGCGTTCAGCCATGTGGACCACCCCAAGGATCTGCTCTCTGAGGGGCAGCCGGTGGAAGTCTCCGTGCTGCGTATCGAGAAGACGGACAACCCGCGGCACCCGGAGAAGATCGCGCTCTCCATCCGCGCCCTCTCCCGTGACCCCTGGCTGGATGCCGGCCAGCAGTTTCCGGTGGGCAGCCAGGTTAGTGGAAAGGTCACCCGAATCCAGCCGTTCGGTGCCTTCGTGGAGATCGCGCCGGGGATCGAGGGGATGGTGCACATCAGTGAACTGGGCGTGGAGCGTCGGGTCAGCCACCCGAATGAGGTGGTGAAGGAGGGTGACCAGGTGGAAGCGAGGGTGCTGAGCATCGATCTGGACAAGCACCGCATCGGGCTGTCGCTGAGCGGGGAGCCGCAAAGCGGGGTGGCCGGCGGTGACACTGGGAGCATCGATGACTACCGCAAGCCGAAGCAGAGCTTCGGGACCCTGGGCGACCTGCTGAAAGAAAGCATGGAGAAACAGAAGCAGAGGAAGTAGCCGGGAGTGACAACCTGTTGAAAAGCCTGACAACCTGATGCAACAGCAGCACGAACTGCCATCCTGGTTCAAAGAACGGGCCGAAGCGCGCCTGAATACCCTCTACCCGGAGTACCAGGTGGCCTCACCCTGGGGCGTATCTGTGGGCTGGTGACGGAGCATCGACAGCACTTCCCACCCCGGGACCGGGAGCGCTGGAATCAGGAGGATGCGATCCTGATCACTTATGGCGGCAGCATCCGGGCGGAGGGGGAGGCGCCGCTCGAAACCCTGGGCCGGTTTCTCGATCAGCAGCTTCCCGGCACCATCAACAGTGTCCACATCCTGCCCATCTTTCCCTACAGCTCTGACGACGGCTTTGCCGTGATCGACTACCGGAAGGTGGACGAGGGTCTTGGCAGCTGGCAAGAGATGAAACGGATTGGAAAGGATTTCAACCTGATGCTGGATATGGTGATCAACCACTGCTCACGGGAGAATCTCTGGTTCATCGATTTCATCAACAATGTAGCGCCCGGCCGGGACTACTTCATCGAGATGGACCCGAAGACGGATGTCAGCCAGGTGGTACGCCCGCGCACCAAGCCCCTGCTGGTCCCGGTGCACACCCACGGCGGCATCAAATATGTATGGGCCACCTTCAGTGAGGACCAGATCGACCTCAACTATGCAACCCGGAAGTGCTGATCGAGTTCATCTCTATCTTTCTCTTTTACGTCAGCAAGGGTGCCCGCTTCATCCGTCTGGATGCCATCGCCTATCTGTGGAAGCAGCTCGGTACCCGTTGTATCCATCTGCGGCAGACGCACCAGGTGGTGAAACTGCTGCGAGATGTGATCGAGGTGGCCACGCCTCACTGTGTACTGATCACCGAGACCAATGTGCCCAACGGGGAGAACATAAGTTACTTCGGCAACAGTGACGAGGCCCACATGGTCTACCAGTTCAGTCTGCCGCCGCCGCTGCTGCTGCACGCCTTGTACCGGGGGGATGCCACTCATTTGACTAGCTGGGCCATGGACTATCCGCGTCCACCGCGGGGCTGTACTTACCTGAATTTCACTGCCTCTCACGATGGAATCGGGTTGCGGCCGCTGGAGGGGATACTCGCCGAGAGTGAAACAGCCGGACTGGTCGAATCCATGCGTGAGTACGGCGGTTATGTGACCATGAAGAGTAACCCGGATGGGGGGGGGAGACTCCGTACGAGATCAACATCACCTACTTCGATGCCCTGAAAGGAACCCACCAGGGCATCGACCGGTGGCAGGTGCCCCGTTTTATCTGTGCTCAGACGGTGATGCTGGCACTGCAGGGGATTCCGGCCCTCTACATCCACAGTATGACGGCCACACCCAACGACTACGCCGGTGTGGAACGGAGTGGCCGCACCCGCACCATCAATCGACATGTGTGGCAGCTGGAGGAACTGCAGCGACTGTTGCAGGACGGTACAACACCTCAGGCAGAGATATTCGACGAACTCAGGCGGCGGATCCGGCGCCGGCAGCCGGCGTTCCACCCGGAGAGCGATCAGCAGACTCTCGATCTGGGCCGTGATCTATTCGTGGTCTGGCGCATTGCAAAGTATCAGCGGATTCTGGCGGTCAACAATATGACCGACCGGGAACAAGCGCTGCTCCTGCCCCCTCACCCGTGCCAACAGCCGGGTGGGGTCTGGCAGGGTCGGAGCGGAGGGAGGGTGTACGGGGCAGCGGATAGGCACATCATCCTCAAGCCCTACCAGTCGGCCTGGCTGGAGCCTAAAAAGCAGGTCCTAGGTCCTAGGTCCGAGGAAAAGGACCGAGGAAAAACAGGACCAAGGACCAAGGAAAAGAACAGGAGCAAGGAACCAGAACTAATCTGAAGTCCCCCCCGGAATCTGCCTGATTTCACATTTAACCGTTTGTTATTATTAGGAAATATCTGGATTCGGAGCATGAAAATGTAGGCATGTAAAGTCGATTATTGCACAAATTTGATTTATACTTGCATTTAAGAAATCAGACAGTTAGACGTGGGCAGTACGGTGAATCGTTAATTTCTAATTGCCTGGTTTACCTAAGAAAAGTGCGAGAACCGTTCAGGAACTTCAGACTACAGACCTCGCCATTTCCGTTCAAAATCGTCTCAATCAATGGACAGGATTAACAGGATTAACAGGATTTACAGGATTTACAGGTTTATGTAATTTTTTAAATTCTGTTAATCCTGAACAATCCTGTAAATCCTGTCATTTTTTTGGTGCCGGCAA
>JAUXBK010000170.1 GCA_030619405.1 Sedimenticola sp.
TCATCGGTGGTAACGATCTATTGATTGCCGCCCACGCGCTGTATGTAGATGCAACCCTCGTAACTAACAACACAGATGAGTTCGAGAGGATACCCACCCTTTCTCTTGAAAATTGGGTATAAAGGCTATCCTGGAGGATGAACACCAATGATCTGCGCGGCGATCACTGGAAAGATCCCGATCTGGTCTCGATACAGCTCCCCGCCGCCATTGTCTGGTATCGATTCTTCACCACCTTCAATGCCTTGTAGGCGGTTGCCAGTGCCTTTGCAGCCTCAGCCATGGATACTTCTGGGTCCCGGTTTTTTTATTCCGTATTCTTCCATTCTAAATTCTAAATTCTGCCTTCTTTATTGTTGTTCATCGGTCCGCTCGGGTGACATGATCGGCGAACTCCGCTGCATTCATGAAGCCGATCACACGAAATGCTCGCTGCTCGCTGCCGTCCCGGGCATAGAAAATGATCGCCGGTGGGCCGGGCAGGCCGAAATGTTCCTGCAGCAGCGCCTGGTCGGTCTCATCGTTGGCGGTGACGTCCGCCTGCAGTAGCACGAAATCCTTCAATGCACGATGTACCGCCGGGTCGGAAAAGGTGTAGCGTTCCATCTCCTTGCAGGAGACGCACCAGTCGGCGTAGAAGTCGAGCATCACCGGTTGGCCCAAGGCGCTGGCGGCAGTCACCTCCCGCTCCAGATCGGACAGGCTCTTGATCCGTTTGAACCGGAGTTCGCCGGATTGTGCTTCACCGCTGGCCGAGAAACCGAGCCCGCGCAACGGCTGTACCGTATCCCTGCCGCCTGTCGCCACGCCTACCAGCATCAGTGCGCCGTAGATTAGCATCACCAAGCCCAGCCCCTTCCACAGCCGGTCCCAGCCCGAGGCTTCTATCGACAGTTGCCGGAGGGCGCCCATATAGACTGATGTAGTCACCAGCAAAGCGCCCCACAGCAGCATGGAGATGGCAGGTGGCAGGATGCGCTCCAACAAGACGATAGACACCGCCAGCATACCGACCCCGAATACCGCCTTGACACTGTCCATCCAGATGCCGGCTCGGGGCAGCAGCTTGCCAGCAGAGGCACCGAGTACCAACAGTGGGGCGCCCATGCCAATAGCCATGGAAAAGAGCCCGATTCCGCCCAGCAGAGCGTCCCCTGTCTTGCCGATATAGATCAATGCGCCGGCCAGGGGTGGCGCCACACAGGGTCCGACGATGAGGGCGGAGAGCAGGCCCATCACCGCTACACCGGTGTAGTTTCCCCCGTGCTGGTGGTTGCTGGCCTCCGACAGCCGGCTCTGCCAGCGGCTCGGCAGCTGCAGTTCGTAGAAGCCGAACATGGAGAGGGCCAGCAGCACGAACAGGATGGCGAAAGAACCAAGTATCCAGGGGCTCTGAAATGTCGCCTGCAGGTTCTGGCCGAACAGTCCGGCCAGCACGCCGCCAATGGTATAGGTCACCGACATTGCCAGCACATAGACCAGTGACAGGGTAAAGGCGCGGCGGGTGGTGATATGTTCCCCCTGCCCGGCGATGATGCCAGACAGGATAGGGATCATCGGGAAGACGCAGGGGGTGAGGGAGAGCAGCAGACCAAAGCCGAAGAAACTGAGGATGATCAGCCAGGTGTTGCCACCGACCAGGGTGCTGGTGATCCGGTCGGTCTCCGACTGTTGGACAGCTGGAGCGGCGGCGGTGGGGGCCGGTGCAGCAGTCGCTGGCTCCACCGTGGCAACCACCGCCTGTTGTGCCTTCGCCAGTGCCGGGATGGCAGCCGTAGATTGCATGGCGGGCAGTGCTAGTCGCACCTGCTGTGTCTGGGGCGGGTAGCAGATTCCGACATCGGCACACCCCTGGTAGCTGGTCAGCAGCTCGATCTCGGTGGCGTCGCTGTTGCTGCGCACCAGTGGTACCGGAAGATCGATCTCATGGACGTAGACCGGCAGGTCACCGATGGTTCCATCCGGCCTGATCGCCCCCTTCTTTATCTTGGGTTTCGGGAGTTCGTAGTCACCCAGGGTGACCCCGTCCGGGTCCAGCAGCTTGAACCGGATCTTGTCCTGGTAGAGGTAGGTGCCGTCGGCGATCTGCCACTGCAGGCGGATTCGGTCGCCTCCCTCCACACTGGCGCTGAAGCGATACGCCTCTTCGGGCGAGAGAATCTCGTTCTCGTCGCTCAGCCCCAGCTGCGCTCCCAGGTTGCCCAGTGCCTGAAGCGCAGCGGCGGGGCTCTGGGCCGGCGTCACATCGTTGGCGGACGGGGGGGGTAGCTCGATGCTGAGATTCTGGCTGTGGGGGGGGTAACAGAGCCCGGCGTCCGCGCATCCCTGGGAGATGGTCTTCAGACGCAGGGTGTCGGCCTCTCCGTCATTGCGTTTCAGCGGGAGCCGGATCTCGACCTGGTTGCGGTACACCTCCACATCCCCGAAGAACGGGTCGCTCTTGATCTTGGCGGGTGGAAATTCAGCACTGCCAAGCTCTACTCCCGGGGTTTCGCTGATGAACTTGAACTTGTTGCGATAGAGGTAATAACCGTCGGCGATCTTCCAGCGGACCAGCAGGCCGTCTGCTCCATCGCTCTTCGCCGAGACCGGATAGGCCTCGTCGGGCATCAGGTAATCCTGCTCCTGCTGGGCCGATGGTGAGCCCGCGAAGAGCAGCAGGAGCAGCCCCAGCAGCAGGGTGATGAGGTTCATCCGTTTTGTCGTGTGCATTGTCCGATCCAGCGAAGGTAGCCCGCAAGGCCCTGTTCTACAGCGACCGCGATAATCTCCGGAAGTTCATAGGGGTGCAGGGAGAGAATCGCCTGTTCCAGCGCCGGATAGCGCGCACGGCTGCTCTTGATGAACAGCTGGACCTCTTCCGCTGTCTCCCGTTTGCCCTGCCACTGGTAGATGGAGGTGACCGGTCCGCTGATGGTGACGCAGGCCGCGAGCCCGTCGTCGACCAACCGCTCGGCGACGGCTTCGGCGCACGATTGGTCGGGGCAGGTACAGAAGACGATAAGGGCATCCGGTGGCATTCGCGAACCATACTTGATTCGGCGGTGCGCGGCAAAAAACCCTGGTAACCGTTCATCGGATATCAATAGACATTTAGCCACGGATTAACGCGGGTCAAACACGGATTGATTTGATAACACAAGCCCCTTGAACTCTACTTTCTGGGCGCCAAAGTTGATTTGTAGTCCGACCTCCGTCCCAGTAGCCTTCGTGTATCAAAGCCATAGCAACATCCGTGTGTAATCCGCGTCAATCCGCGGCCATTTTTTGTTCGTGAACGGATACAAGCTCCGGGTACGACGGGGCAGGCTGGCTTGTGCCCTTCAGACGTCCGGCGTAAGCTTGTCGCCTATGAATCCACTCCTCCTTTTTCTGCTGCTGTTTGCTGGAATTCCACTGGTCGAACTCTACTTCCTGATCCAGGTCGGTTCGGAGATCGGTGCCATCCCCACCATTGCACTGACCGTATTCACCGCGGTTCTGGGGGGGATGCTGGTGCGACTGCAGGGGCTCTCAACCGCCATGCGGGTACGGGAGGCCATGGACCGGGGTGAGATGCCTGCGATCGAGATGCTGGAGGGGGCGGTGCTGCTGCTGGCGGGTTTCATGCTGCTGTTGCCCGGGTTCATCACCGATGCCCTGGGTTTCCTGCTGCTGGTCCCGCCGGTAAGGCGGGCCCTGCTGCTCCTGTTCCTGCGACGCTCCGGCGTCCTGCAGAAGGGCCGGGCACCCGGACACCCTTCGCCGCCGCCGCCGGGCCAACGCCCCTCGCCCCGGGTGATCGAGGGGGAGTACCGGCGTGAGGACGATGAGGCTCCTTAGGGCTCGCGAAATAATAAGTCCCTGAATTTGGGGCGTCGAGACGCCCGTCTGGCAAGGCGCGGAAACGCAGGAATATTCATTATCTTTCAAGTTTTCGCAACGCCGCCAGGCGGGATGGATCGGCGTTCCAAAACAGGGAGTTATTGTTTCGCGAGCCCTTAGGCTCGCACCAAAATTTTGCTGAATCCTTTTAGAGTTCCCGCATCTGGTACCAGGCCCGCCCCAGATACTCGTGCAGGGCGAAATAACTGTAGAGCAAAGCGGTTGGGTCGGGGAGCCAGTCGGAGAGGCGCTGTTCAGGATCCTCTTTTTTGTGATAGAAGACTGTTGGCGCCGGGATCACATCCACGCCAGCCTGCCGGAAGCTGGCCAGGGCCCGGGGCATGTGCCAGGCCTGGGTGACCAGCAGCACCTTGCCGATACCCATCTTTTCCAGCAGTTTCCGGGTCATCCGGGCGTTGTCCCAGGTGGTCCTGCTCTGATCCTCCACCGCCGTTACCCGCACTCCGAACTCCTGCTCCAGAATCTGTTTCGCTATCCGCGCTTCCGGCAGTCCGCCCTCTTTCGCAGAACCGCCACTGGGGATTACCGGGAGACCGCTCCGGCGTGACAGCCAGGCGGCGTAACGGAGGCGCAGCAGCAACCGGTCATTGGCGGTGTCGCTGCCGTACTCCGGTGCGTCGGAATAGAGGCCGCCCCCCAGTACCACGATGGCCTGGGCACCGGCCCCCGCTATTGCCCGGTCGCTCAGGGCGGGATAGGTCTCCAGCCCGGCCATCAGTTTGTTGGCAAAGAACGGAGTACTGAAGATGTAGAGTGCGGCCAGGGCGATGACGATCAGGAGGCGGCCCAGAAAGCGGCGGCCGAGGGAGAGCCCGATCAGCCCCAGCAGGATGACGCCCCCCGGTGGTAGTATCAGGGTCTTCAGCACCCAGACGAACTCCTGTTCCATCACCGGGACCGATCGTCCAGCAGTGAATTGGCCTGCAGATCCGCATGGTAGGATGAGCGCACCATGGGCCCGCTGACCACATTGGTGAAACCCATCGCCTCCCCCTGGACGCGTAGCGCCTCGAATTCCTCCGGAGTGACGAAGCGTGCCACCGGCAGGTGCTCCCGGCTTGGCTGCAGATACTGGCCCAGGGTCAGCATGTTGCAGCCATGCGCACGCAGATCGCGCATCACCTCCACTACCTCATCCATGGTCTCGCCCAGGCCGAGCATCAGCCCGGACTTGGTCCGTACGTCGGGGCACTGCTGCTTGAACCACTGCAGCAGTGCCAGGGAGCCCCGGTAGTTGGCCCCGGGGCGGACCTGCCGGTAGAGCCGGGGTACAGTCTCCAGATTGTGGTTGAAGATATCGGGCGGGGTGGCTTGGAGCTGCTGCAGCGCGACGGCCTCCCGGCCTCGGAAGTCGGGCACCAGGGTCTCGATACGGGTTTCCGGCGATGTGTTGCGCAATGCCTGGATGCAGGCGGCATAGTGTCCCGCGCCACCGTCGCGCAGATCGTCCCGGTCCACCGACGTGATGACCACATAGCTCAATGCCATCTTCCGGACCGCCCGGGCCAGATGGGCTGGCTCCTGGGGGTCGAGGGGGGCCGGTTTGCCGTGGGCCACGTCACAGAAGGGGCAGCGTCGGGTGCAGATGTCCCCCATGATCATAAAGGTGGCCGTGCCATGCGTGAAGCACTCCCCCAGGTTGGGGCAGGCGGCCTCTTCACAGACCGAGCTGAGACGGGCCTCACGGAGAATTCGCTTGATCTGCGTTACCCGCTCTCCCGTGGGAAGTTTGGCCCGGATCCAGTCGGGTTTGCGGGGCATCCGGGTGGTGGTTTCGACCTTGACCGGGATGCGCGACACCTTCGCCCGGCCCCGCTGATGGGACTCCGGGGTGGTGCGGGAGGGGGCATTGTAGGTTTTTGGTCTGCTCATTTGTCTCGGTTGGGCGATGCCGATCGCATTTTATGGACAGGATTAACAGGATTAACAGGATTTACAGGATTTACAGGTTTATGTAATTTTTTAAATTCTGTTAATCCTGAACAATCCTGTAAATCCTGTCATTTTTTTGGTGCCGGCAA
>JAUXBK010000197.1 GCA_030619405.1 Sedimenticola sp.
TATAGTCGGTTTTAGATCAGGATAGAGAACGAAAATATGCGGGAGATTATTCCAGCGCCCATTAGCACCAAACAACAACTTCGCCACAAATGTGGGGCGCATTTTTTTGTACCGAAATTAACTAAAAGTGTAAACCGAGAAATGAAGGATGCCAAAAAAAGCTTATATGTTTTCTGTTGGTGTGCCTCTGAGCAAACACCCTGCTATCGAACGGCTGAGAAGTCTTGAGCAAGCAGCGGTTTCAGCAATCGGTGATCAGTGCTCCATGCTTTGTTCAGAAGCAGCGTTCTCTGTTCAGGGCACACAACCAGACAGCAATTGTTTTCCTTTGCGTCTTTGCGCCTTTGCGCGAGAAATTTTTTTTGGTCGTTACCGCCTGGCAACCCATGGTTACACTCCAGCTATATAGCATGATCCCGTTCCCTGTCCGATCCAGGAGGTCGATTTGAGCTCTTCCGGCAATCTGCTGTTTTCCGTCGAGCCTGGCGGCCGCCTCTCCGGCACCCTGCGGGTGCCCGGGGACAAATCCATCTCCCACCGCTCTATCATGCTGGGCTCCCTGGCGGAGGGGGTCACCCGGGTGAGCGGTTTTCTGGAGGGGGAGGACAGTCTCGCCACCCTCACGGCGTTCCGCCGGATGGGGGTGGAGATCGAGGGTCCGGAACAGGGGCGGGTGGTGATCCACGGGGTTGGGATGCATGGCCTGAAAACGCCTTCCGACCCGCTGGATCTGGGAAACTCCGGTACCTCGATGCGGCTGCTCGCGGGGTTGCTGGTGGGACAGGGCCTCGGTCTCACATTGACTGGCGACGACTCCCTCTCCAGCCGCCCCATGCGCAGGGTGACTGAGCCACTGGCCCGCATGGGGGCGAGGATAACCCCATCCGCGGAAGGTACGGCGCCGTTGCGGATCCAACCCACGGAGGCACTGAACGGCATCGATTACCGGCTGCCAGTCGCCAGTGCCCAGATCAAGTCCTGCCTGCTGTTGGCTGGACTTTATGCCCGGGGCGATACCTGTATCACTGAGCCGGCCCCGACCCGGGATCACACCGAGCGTATGCTGCAGGGATTTGGCTACCCGGTGCAGCGGGATGGAAGCCGCATCTGCATCAGCGGTGGCGGCACCCTGAAGGGGTGCGATGTCGATATACCTGCCGACATCTCTTCCGCCGCCTTCTTCCTGGTGGGCGCGGCCATCGCGCCGGGGTCGGATCTGCTGCTCAGGCATGTGGGGATGAACCCTACCCGTACCGGGGTGATCGATATCCTGCGCCGGATGGGGGCGGAGATCGAGGTGCTGAACCCGACCGAGGCGGGTGGGGAGCCGGTGGTCGATCTGCGGGTGCGGTCCGCCCCCCTGCGGGGCATCCGGATCCCTGAAGATCAGGTGCCGCTGGCCATCGACGAGTTTCCTGCCCTGTTCGTCGCCGCGGCCTGCGCCGAGGGCGAGACAGTGCTGACCGGGGCGGGGGAGTTGCGGGTGAAGGAGAGTGACCGCATCCAGGTGATGACGGATGGCCTGAATGCAATCGGCGTGGATGCCCGGCCGACGCCGGATGGGATGATCATCCGGGGGGGCGGCATCCGCGGTGGAGAGGTGCAGAGTCACGGGGACCATCGTATCGCCATGGCATTCGCCATGGCTGCCCTGCGTGCCAGGGATGAGATCCGGATCCAGGAGTGCGCCAATGTGAACACCTCCTTCCCCGACTTCGTCGGCCTGTCCCGCGAAGCCGGGTTAAATATCAGCCAGGAGAGAGGGGGTCGGCCATGATCCGCGTCATCACCATCGACGGGCCGAGCGGGTCCGGCAAGGGCACCATTGCAGCACATCTGGCGGAGCGCCTTGGCTGGCACTGTCTGGACAGCGGTGCCCTCTATCGCCTGGTCGGCCTGGCAGCGGGGCGGGTGGGGGTCGGGCTGGAACAGCCGGCGAAGCTGGCAGAGATCGCCCGGAACATGCGGGTGGAGTTCCGTGACGGGCAGGTATACCTGGACGGTGAGGACGTGAGCCTGGACATCCGCTCGGAGACGGCAGGAAATGCCGCCTCCCGCGTGGCGGCGGTACCGGCGCTGCGGGCCGCCCTGTTGGACTGGCAGCGAGCGTATGCCCGGGCGCCGGGACTGGTGGCGGATGGCAGGGATATGGGCAGCGTGGTGTTCCCCGATGCCCGGATAAAGATATTTTTAACGGCCACCCCTGAAGAGCGGGCCCGGCGACGCTATAACCAGTTGAAAGAAAAAGGGTTGGATGCTAGTCTTGCGGCCCTTGTCGAGGAAATCCGGGAGCGGGACGATCGTGACCGCAACCGCAGCATGGCTCCGCTCAAGGCCCCCGAGGGTGCCATGGAGGTGGAGTCGACGGCACTCTCCATAGACGAGGTACTGGAGCAGGTCCTTGAACGGGTGCGTACTGCCTATCCGGATCTGTTCCACTAGGTAGCCCGGTCAACGGGTATTTTTTCAACTACAACCAGGATCCGATTTGTTGGATCCGTGATCGGCCGGGCCGATTCAGGATTTTTTTCCCATGACCGAAAGTTTTGCAGAACTCTTTGAAGAAAGTATCGCCAATACCCAGTTGCGCTCCGGTGCTATCGTAATCGGCACCGTGCTTGAGATCACCAACGATTCCGTGATCGTCAACGCCGGGCTCAAATCCGAAGGTATGATCCCCAAGAACCAGTTCCTGAACCAGGATGGCGAGCTGGAAGTGACCATCGGGGACCAGGTGGAAGTGGCTCTGGATGCGGTTGAGGACGGGTTCGGTAACACCCGCCTCTCCCGGGAGAAGGCCAAACGTCACCATGCCTGGGCGGTGCTGGAAAAGGCTTTCGAGGGGGGCGAAAACGTGACCGGCCGTATCAATGGCAAGGTCAAGGGTGGTTTCACTGTCGAACTGGGTGAGATCCGTGCATTCTTGCCCGGTTCCCTGGTGGATGTGCGCCCGGTGCGTGACACTACCTACCTGGAAGGCAAGGATCTGGAGTTCAAGGTCATCAAGCTGGATCGCCGCCGCAACAATGTCGTGGTCTCCCGCCGTGCCGTGGTCGAGACCGAGTACAGTGAAGAGCGCGAGAAGCTGCTGGAGAGTCTGCAGGAAGGGATGGAGATCAAGGGTATCGTCAAGAACCTCACCGATTACGGTGCCTTCGTCGATCTGGGTGGTATCGATGGCCTGCTGCATATCACAGATATGGCCTGGAAGCGGGTCAAGCACCCCTCCGAGGTGGTCGAGATCGGTGATGAGATCAGCGTCAAGGTGCTCAAGTTCGACCGCGAAAAGCAACGCGTCTCTCTCGGACTGAAACAGATGGGTGATGATCCCTGGGTCAATCTCTCCCGCCGCTACCCGGAAAGTACCCGCCTGTTCGGCAAGATCACCAACCTGGCGGACTACGGCTGCTTCGTCGAGATCGAAGAGGGCGTCGAGGGGCTGGTGCACGTCTCGGAGATGGACTGGACCAACAAGAACATCCACCCGTCCAAGCTGGTGCAGCTAGGTGACGAGGTCGAAGTGACGGTGCTGGACATCGATGAGGAACGCCGTCGCATCTCCCTCGGTATGAAGCAGTGCCTGTCCAACCCCTGGGAGGAGTTTGCCGAGAATCACAAGAAGGGTGAGCACGTCACCGGTAAGATCAAGTCGATCACCGACTTCGGTATCTTCATCGGCCTCGACGGCAGCATCGATGGCCTGGTTCATCTCTCCGATATCTCCTGGGATGAAAATGGCGAACAGATCATCCGTGATTTCAAGAAGGGCCAGGAACTGGAAACTGTCGTATTATCGGTGGATCCGGAGCGAGAGCGGATCTCTCTCGGTATCAAGCAGCTCGACAAGGACCCCTTCTCCTCATTCCTGGGTGTCCACAACAAGGGCAGCATCGTCAAGGGTGTGATCAGCGAAGTGGATCCCAAGGGTGCCATCGTCACCCTGGATGACGGCGTCGAGGGTTACCTGCGTGCCTCTGAGATCTCCCGTGACCGGGTGGAAGACGCCCGCATGGTATTGAAGGAGGGCGATGAGATCGAAGCCAAGTTCATGGGGGTCGATCGTAAGAACCGTGTCATCACCCTCTCGATCAAGGCCAAGGACTACGCTGAGGAACAGCATGCCATCCAGAGCTATTCCCGTGATGCCGCACCTGGCACCGCTACCTTGGGCGATCTGCTCAAGCAGCAGATGGAAGAGAAATAAGAGTGATGAACTGACACTTCATTTTTAGTCTGTATGAGAAACGACCGGGGTCTGCCGGGCCCCGGTCAATCTAAAAGGATAATAAGCGGATGACTAAATCTGAACTGATAGACCTAATTGCAAAAGAGCAGAACCACCTTGCCTACCGTGATGTGGAACTGGCAGTCAAGTGCATGCTTGAGCAGATGAGCCAGTCACTGGCTTCCGGGGAACGAATCGAGATCCGTGGCTTCGGCAGTTTCTCCCTCCATTACCGCCCGCCGCGTCAGGGCAGAAACCCGAAGACAGGTGAATCGGTTGCACTGGCAGGCAAGTATGTCCCGCACTTCAAGCCGGGAAAAGAGTTGCGTGAGCGGGTAAACCGGTGCCACGTCGGTGAGAAGGCGGGCGAGTAGGAGCGCGTCAGTTTCCAGATAATACAGGTCGTTTCGCACCCGAGAGAGCGACCATCCTGAAAACGCCGCCATGAACAGGCGGCGCCAGATCCATCCCAGACCTTCTGTTTCCAGTGATTTCCCAAATATTCAGGCATACTCCATTTGCAGCGACTCCGGGCAGCGAAGACATATCTGTTGCCGGAATCCGGTTTGGATTCCGACAGGCTTAGGAGGCTGTCCGAGAATAGAGGGCCTACTCGGCAATTGCTCCTGCATTGCTCTAACTACAGACCTCAACACCATGATTAGATCATGGACATGTAACTCATTGAGGTTTAATAAAAAAACATATTTTCAGACGAAAATTGGACACTCTGCAACGA
>JAUXBK010000086.1 GCA_030619405.1 Sedimenticola sp.
CGTCCGTAACCCTTTTCGCTGTTCCAGGCGCACGATCCGGGTGCGGCACTCCCCATCCGTTCCGGAACAGTCGCGGCGGCGCCAGCCGGGCAGCAGGCCGCTCAGCCCCAGCCCGATGGCCACGATCGCCGCGCCGGTGAGAATCATCAGCACCCCCTGTCCCTTGCCGAAGATACCGGTCTGGATCACCACCCGGCCCATGGCTGCACCAGTGGCCCCCAGCAGCACGTAGGTGAGGATACGGGCGGCGTGGTAGCCGATCTGGGGAACCAGCCTGCGCTGCCAGCCGTGGCCGGCAAAGTAGCCGCCGGCGATGCCGCCGCACATCCCCAGGCAGTGAAAGGCGCCCATCAGGCCGGTGGCGAAGGCGAGGGCATATCCGAATTCAGCATTCATGGTCAGGCAAAGGCCTACTCCATAATCTCCAGGATGATCTTCTCGAATACCTCGGGGGTGGACTCGCCCAGGATCCGGGTCCTGAGAATCCCCTTCCCGTCGATGAAAAAGGTGGTGGGAAGGCCCATCACGCCGTAGTCGCGGGCCACCTCCCCCTCCCGGTCCAGCAGGGTATCGTACGAGATGTTCAGCCGGTCGATGAATTTCTTCGCCGTGGCCCGGTTCTGGCGCACGTTGACGGCCAGGATCACCAGCCCCTGCTCGCGATATTTCTGGTAGACCGGCTCCAGCGCTTTCATCTCGCCCTCGCAGAAGGGACACCAGTCGGCCCAGAAGCGGATGGCGACGGTTCGACCCCGGTAGTCTCCCGGAAAACTGGCGTTGCCCTCCGCTATACGTTCCAGGGTGAACGCCGGGGCCGGTTGACCATTGATCGGTTGCTTCGTTTCCTCGCCACAGCCGGAGAGCAGGGTGATGGAAAGCAG
This sequence comes from Sedimenticola sp., assembly GCA_030619405.1. GTDB lineage: Bacteria > Pseudomonadota > Gammaproteobacteria > Chromatiales > Chromatiaceae > JAUXBK01. Next base: position 882 of record JAUXBK010000086.1, read on the forward strand.
CAGCACGAGCAACGTAAGTGCGATTGGTTCCCACGTTCTGCGTGCGAATGCAGGGTATGTTGCTCCAGTGTTAAATCTGTTTCCAAGTGATTTAATCATAAGTCGTAGATTTTCGGCATCGGCTACGGTTGAGTGACACCCAGATGGGAGACCCATCAAGACGACTCCATGGATGGAGGAGACAGGGCGACGCAGGATGCCAAAGCCGAGGGTTGGGGTGAGGGGATCCCCACGGCAACCTGGCATACCTTCTTCCCGCACCTTTGCCTCCCGGCTCGAGAGATCTTTTCACCACCAGACCTCCACCATGGTCAGGTTGGAGCCGAGGATGGCGTAGGCGGCGACCAGATAGAAGAGCAGCATGAAGAGCATGGACACCCCGATGAGCTGGCGGCTCTCTGCCGGGATGATCTCTTTCAGGCTCGTTATATTTCTGAGTGGGGCGATGGCCCCGGCCCCCAGCGCCATGGCGGTGGCGATGAAGAGGGGGATGTAGAGATAGTATCCCATGAAATCATGCCCCTCCTTGAGGATGCAGAAGGGGCAGTGGTGATGGGGGTGTTCGTAGATATAGAGTGCCACACAGGAGACGATGGCCAGCAGTGCGATCAGAAACGTCGTCAGGCTGGTGACGGCGAAGGCGATACCACTCTTTCTTTGGAATAGATACCAGCCGCCGGTGAGCAGCGCGGCAGCGCCGCTGACCGTTAGCAGCAGCATGGCGGTGCCCGGTTCTACGCCGGAGAGCTCTGCCGCCACCCCCTGGCCCTCGGGTGTGAACAGGGAGCCGCAGCAGGAGGTGATGATGTCCGGGTCCATGCCGAGAAAATAGCGGGTCTGCAGCACCAGCTCGGCGATTACCAGCGGCAGAATCAGCAGCAGCAGGCCATATTTCACCCGCACCAGGGGATAGTCGCGGGCCTTGTTGTCGACATGGTTGAGGGTGAGCCAGACGGCCCCGGAAAAGAAGATGGCGATCTTGAGGTAGAGGGTGGGCCAGCCGTAAGGATCCACGTTCAGCACCCCGGTGGCACACATGGCGCCGACGAACTGGGAGGAGATCTGCTCTGCGTTGTAGATGAACAGCAGCAGGGCGACCAGTTCGGCCATGAAGCTGAAGGCGACCAGGGTCGAGATCAGATAGGTGCGCCGCTCCATTGTCAGCTGCAGTTCGCTGCCACTGCCGATATCCCAGTGCCGCACCACCTGGAGACCGAAGCCGGTGGCCAGCAGCATCATGCAAGCGACCACGAACGAGACGATGCTCAGGGCCAGGATAGCGGGGTTCAGCAGCATGAAGGATCCATTATCTGTCCATCGGACATCTCTACTACCCGGTCGACCACCGGTGAATCGAACACCACCGGGTCGTGGCTGGTCAGCAGAATGGTCTTGCCCGTCTGTTTCAGTCCGTCGACGATGGCCATGAACTCCCGCGACAACCGACTGTCGAGGTTGGCGGTAGGCTCGTCGGCGATCAGGATCTCCGGATCGTTGATCAGGGCACGGCAGATGGCGGTGCGCTGGGCCTCCCCACCGGAGAGCCACTCCACCCTGGACTCCGCCTTGGTTCCCAGGCCGAACTGGTGCAACAGCTCCAGGGCAGACCGGCTCAGCTGTGCATGATCCGGCCCCAGTGGATAGGCGGGCAGCATCACGTTCTCCAGCACCGACAGCCCCTTGATCAGGTTGAACTGCTGAAAGATGAAGCCGAAGGTGCGGCGCCGGATCTCGGTCATGAACCGCTCCGGCAGGCCGGAGAGGAGCTGCTCCCCCCGGGTGATGCGACCGGAGGTGGGGCGCGACAGGCAACCGATCATGGAGAGCAGGGTGGTCTTGCCGGAGCCGCTGGGCCCCTTCAGCACCGTGGCCCGGTGAGGCTGGATGGTCAGATCCACCCCGCGGATGGCCCAGAACTCATTGGGCCGTCCCTGATTGAACGCCTTTTTCACCTGATGCAGCTGGATAGGTTCCATCGGATCAACGCATAACCGTGTCGGGGTCGGTGATGGCGGCGCGCCAGATCGGGACGATGGTGGCCACGGTGTAAGGGAAGACGGTGAAGAAGAAGAGGGTTGCCAGCTGCAGGCCGTCGATGAAAGGGGTGAGGCGGAACTCGGGGTAGAGCACGGACCATCCCTTCAGGACCGGCTCGAACAGGCCGGCATTGGCATAGAAGACGTGGCCGTAAGCGGTCAGGTAGCCGAGCAGGAAGGCGGAGAGGGAGATGATGGCACCTTCCCAGAACTTCATGCGGATCACGTCCGAGGTCTCCCAGCCGATCGCCTTCAGGATTCCGATCTCCCGGCGCTCCTCGGCGCTCAGGCCGGATGCCTTGTCCCAGGCAAAGATGACGAAGGCGAGGATGGTACCGGTCAGCAGCACGAACACGATGCCCTGGCGCCAGTTGAAGATGGCGTCATAGGTACGGAGGATCTCGTCCCGCAGGATGGGACGGGTGTCGGGTAGTCGAAGGGTCAGTTTCTCCGCCACCTTGCGCAGCTCTTTGGGGTTTCGGACGTTGAGGACCAGGTCGGTGTAGTAGCCCTCTGGAATACCGAAAAAAGTACGGAAGCGTTGCTCGGAGACCAGGATCAGGTCGGCGCTCACCAGCTCCGAGTCGGATGCCAGGATAGCGCTCACCCGGAAGCTGTAGGCGTTGCCATCGGTGGAACGGAAGGTGAGGAAATCACCTCTGGAAACGCCACGGGTGCGGGCGATGGCAGCCCCGATCACCGCCTCATCCTCTGCCAGCTGGCGGTCGCGGGGGACCATCAGGGTGTAGTTGGCCTGGACGGCGGGATCATAGAAGTAGCCCCACAGCCGGCCGTGTTTTCCAATCACGCCACGGATACGCCCCATCTTTTCGAGGTAGCTCCCCGGAATCAGGTCGTGCCGCCCCGCCACCATGCGCTGCAGGATGATCTCCGGGGAGTCTGCCAGTACCAGCCTGGCCTCACTGCGCAGGGCATGGGTGAAGAGCATCACCGATGCCAGCAGAAACACGATCAGGCTGTAGACCACCAGCAGACCCAGGTTCTTGCCTGGTCGCCGCAGCAGTGATGAGAGGGTGAAGTCGATCAGATACCTCTGTTTGCGGATGAACGCCTTCACCGGCCGCTCCTCAGAAGGGTGGGCGGGGCGACCAGCGAGCCGCTGGGAAAATGTTCCAGCGCCAGCGGGTGATCCTGAAACGGGGTATGCCGGTCCGATTGACTCAGGTGGCGGGTGTACCGGGCCTCGGTGAAGAGGCTGAGGTCGGTCAGTTCCAGTGCCCGGACCTCTCTGCGCGTCTCTGCCAGCTGCTGGGTTGCCAGGTGGCTCCGATTACCGGCATCCACCAGCGACAGCAGCAACAGGCCGCTGAGGGTACCCAGGTAGAGGATGAACAGGTCTGATTTGCGCATTGACTCGGCCTAGTCGAACTGACCCTGGTCGAGTTTTTTCAGCAGGGGCGCGGAGATCTGGTCGAAGCGCAGGATTTGCCTGCCGCCGTGATCCTGAAGAAACTCCTCCGCGTCTTCCTTCGTCTCCAGCGGGACCAGTTCGTGACCCATGGGGCCGAGGATGTCCGAGCCGATGACGTACCAGGCGTCGTGGGCATCGATCCGGGTCAGCCCATAATACTCGGTGACACCGATGGCGGTGATATCCTTCGGGTCGTGCCCCGGTGCCCATTTGGGCAGGTCGTGCAGGTATTTGAACAGATCTTTGGCGCCGTCGAAGTGATGGGCGTGCCCATTCTTGTAGAGCACGGTAGCCACCCACTCCGGGTATTTGGCTACGAACATACCACACACCGGGCAGGTATCCCTGGGACCGGGCGGGGGTAGCTCCAGCGGCTGGGCGAAGAGACCCGTCGCAAGCAGCAGGAGCAGTGCAGAAAGCAGTGTTTTCATGGGTCCGGCCGACTGTTGAATATTAAACCGATAATTCAATACCTGATTACCTACGCGTTTAAGCTATGCTCCAAGGCAAAGGGCAGCCTGGACGCTGTAGGGGGGATAAGCGTAGCGCATCCACCATCCTGGGCGTTGCGGCATGTGGTCAGACCATTGGTGGATGCGGTGTGCATAAGTGTCGTGCAAAACGAAAGTTCTGTGCGCGCACCTTATCCCCCCTACGAAATTACCCCGGAAAATTGAGAACTTACGACGAAAATGGGTCAAGCATGGGGTCCAAGTATGGGGTCGGAGTCAAACCGCCCAAAAAGCATCAGTAATAGCAACAGGCATGTGGGCGGTTTGACTCCGACCCCTTTGATTCAGGATTTTTTCTCCATCATCCTGCGCCGCCGCTCAGCCCGGCGCTTGCGGATGCCGAGGGTGTCCTTGGCCATCCCCACATAGGTCAGGGTCAGCGCCTTGTCGAAGTCGGTCAGATCGCCACCCTTGTCGGCCTGGTACAGCTTGGCCTTGTCGGCAGAGGCGAAGGCCATCTTGCTGTTCATGCTCATGGTGCCGCGCAGGCTGGAGCCGATCAGGTAGGTTACCTTGTCCACCTCCATCAGGGGTTTGACAGTGGCATCGGACCCGAAGTCAGCGGCGTAGATCGCCTTGGGGCCCCGGTCGATATTCAGGGAGAGGCTGATGGCGAGGCAGTGAATGGAGCAGGTGCCATCGACCAGGCCGTCGTCATACTGTACCAGGTGGCGGCTGTGGTGCCATTTACTGCGGCTCATGCCGCAGTAAGGGCAGCGGGGGTACTTTGTCAGCTCATCCTGCAGCGGGTTGTCATCCGGTGGGGTCTTGGGGATGAACTGCAGTGGTGTGCCGTCGCCTTCGCACTTTCCCCCCGATGCCGGGACCCAGCCCTTACCCGGGATCATCACCCCGACCCCTTTCTGGCTGCCCGCCAGGGCAATGCCGCTGAAACCGGCAAACCCCGCCGTGGCCAGCAGTTTCATGGCCTGTCGTCGTCCGACGTTCGATTCGTCACTCATTCACTCTCTCCTTATGATATACGGATAGTGCTTTCTGATTTCATACGGTGATGATTGTTTGCTGCCGTGGCGGGGGGCTCATTGATCAAACGCAATGATCAGGCGCGTATACCCGTGTCACCGTGAAATGAAGGGTGAATACGGGGGTTATCAGGACAGGACTGTGTGAGATGCCGCAGAAACTTGCTTTCCTTGTTTACTCAGTCGTCCAGCGTCGACAGGTAGGCGAACATATCGCCGAGCTCAGCGTCCGTGAAGTCGGAGAGCAATTCGTCGTCCTCCGGGTCTTCCGGATCATGGATGCGGACCTTGTTCCGGTATTTCTCCACCTGGCGCCAGAGGTAGTTGGTGTACTGCCCGGCCACCATGGGAACCGCCTTCTTGTGATCCCCATCTCCCTGCTTGCCGTGGCAGGAGGCACACTCTTTCTGGTAGAGCTTTTCGCCTTTTTGCACGTCGCCTTGGGCCAGCGGAATCTGCATCAGTTGCCTGGACTCGAGCAGTCGGGCATAGGCATCGAAATCGGGATCGTTCTCATCCGCTGGTGGCAGTTTGGTCTTGAGCTTTATCCCGGAGATATAGCGGGCCACATCGGCGATCTCTTTATCGGGCATCTGCCGTTCGTCCACATACTCCACCATCGCCATATTGGGGCGTTTGCGGTCCCGGAACAGGTGCAGCTGGGTGGCGATGAAGGCATCGGGAAGCCCTGCCAGCCTCGGATACTCCCCCTCTTTCCCACCCTGGCCGTACTCGCCATGGCAGCCTGCGCACACTTCGTTGATCTCTTCGCCAAGCTCTGGATCGTACTCGTATGGCTCGTCTGCCGCATACGCGCTGGAGAGGGTCAGGCCGGACAACAGTGGCAGCAGCCCCGTCAATGCTTTGATCAATGAATTCATTCGTAATCGGGATATATATCGATAAAATGGGGATGAATTTGAAATGATTCCCGGCCATTCTGCAACAGTTTTGGGCAGGTTTTACGCAATTTGGCTCGAATCTGACGAAGTAGAACCTAGATCCTGCAAGTACTCACACTCACAGAGACAAGCTCTTGATCCGTATAGCGATATTTGCTCCCTTGGAAATCACAATAAGGATTCCACTCGGTCGCAAATTCGCTTTGAGAATCAATATCTTGCACTCTGTAAGCACGATCACTTGCAGGATCTAGGTAGAATCAAATCACCTGGAGCATGCCGATTTCAGCTGCCGTCTCCCGTAACGCACTGCCCCTCGACTGGCTGTACGCCCGGGACGGGGATCACCCGGCGGTGACGGCGCTGCGATGGGGTGGGGAGAGACTCGATTTTACCCGGTTGCGGGCAGCGGCAGAAGGGTGGGCCGCTGGCCTGCTCGAGGCTGGTCTCGCACCCGGGCAGGTATTGGGACTGTTGACCGACGATCCCTGGCTGACTGCGCGTGCCCTCTATGGGACTCTCCGGCTCGATGCCCTGTTGCTGCCCCTGGACCCCGGGATGACAGAGGGGCGGTGCAGTTCTCTGCTGGCACAGGCGGGCTGTACCCTGCTGTTGACCGATCAGGAGGCGGTTTTGGTGCCGGCAGAGGTCCACACGATTTCATCGGCTGTTTTCCAGCAGAACGGCAGGGCGCCTCTTCACGCTCAGCCGGATGGGGCGGGGGAGCGGGGTGGGCTGATCATTGCCACCAGTGGCACCACCGGGGCACCCAAAGGGGTGATGCTTCTGGCCGCCAATCTCGCTGCCAGTGTCCGTGCATCCCGGCGGCGGCTATCGCTGCATGCCGGTGACTGCTGGCTGAACTGCCTGCCACTGTGGCACATCGGGGGACTGGCCATCTTCTATCGTTGCCTGGAGGCCGGTGCCTCGGTGCTGTTGCACGGCGGTTTCGATACAGAGCAGGCCTGGGCGGAGATACGGCAGTGGGGGGTCACCCATCTCTCCCTGGTGCCACCCATGCTCTCCAATTTGCTGGATGTCGCGGAGGGGGGGGTGCCGGAGCGGCTGCGGGTGGTTCTGGTCGGTGGCGGGCCGCTCGACCCGGGGCTGGCAGGCAGGGCCCTCGATGCCGGCTGGCCGCTCTGTGTCAGTTACGGGATGAGCGAAACCGGCTCCCAGCTGGCGACTGACTGCAGTGGGGATGCAGGCCGGGTACCGGGCCGGGTGGGGCGGCCACTGGCGGGGTTCGAGGTCCGGTCGTCCAGGCGGGGCACGGGGGGGGTGGTGGGGCGCATTCGGGTACGCGGCCCGGCGGTGATGGCCGGTTATGTCAATCCCGAACTGAGGCCGGGTGACGGGCTGGAGCAGGGGTGGTTCGAGACCGGTGACCGGGGACGGCTGGACCAGGAAGGGGGCTTGACCCTGATGGGACGGGCGGATGAGTTGCTGGTCTCCGCCGGGAAGAACATCCACCCGGTGGAGGTCGAGTCCCGGGTCGCTGTCTGTCCGGGGGTTCGGGAGGTGGCGGTTTGTGGGCAGAAAGATTCGCTGTGGGGTGACCGCCTGGTCCTGTTTTACAGCGGTAGCGTGGATGAAGGGGTGCTGGCGCAGTGGCTACGGCGGAATCTGCCCGGTGCGCTGCGCCCCCGCACCCTGATCCGGCTGGAGGCGCTACCCCGCAACCCCCTGGGGAAGGTGCAGCGCGATGCGCTACGGCGGCTGCTTCGGTCTTCCTGATCACTTTAATCGTTCCCGGGATCAGTAGATATTTAGGGCTCGCGAAATAATCAGTTCCTGAGTTTGGGGCGTTGAAGGCTGCCGGGACGGATATCGGGCTGCTAATCAATATTGGCGCCCGAACAGGAGAGTCCAAGCGATTTATGTGATCCAATAAATCCGTAAGTTTCTGACGCTGCCCGCCAAGGGGAGCAAAGCGAAGGCGGGTAGACCCTGGTAGCCATGGGGCCGCACCGCTTACCCGTCGCGCGCAAAGCGCCAGAGGGGAAGAGAAGTAGGCATCCGAATACGGCGTCAAGTCGTCTCGGGAGTTGACGACGGAAGAAAGTTCACTGCCAAGGATTCGGTGTGTGCCGGCCGGCCTGAAGTGGCAGTTAAATCTGCCGCCAGTGAGAGGAGCAGCGCAGATAACTGTTCTGCAGCAAGCTTGCCATCGCTGCAGGAGGCGGCGTGAAGAGGCAGACTTCTGTTATCCGGGCCAAGGCGGAAAGAGAGAGAATGGAACCAGAGAATACCCTGGGAGAGTGCGGCTAGTGGCCATCGGCCAGCCGCCCTAAGCCGTCCACGGGAGTCTGCGCGCTTCCCCGGACTCCCAAGCCCGCCTTCTTCTGTTTCAGTGGGAGAATAGTATGTTCCATGAAATCGTCAGTGAAATGAAAAATGCGTTCGATGCAAAGCAGGAATCGTTGATCGAGAGCGTGGGAGACCGGTTGAAAGAGATCATCGATGGCATGACGCCGTTGCCGGGGATGAGCTACGGGAACCCGCCATATATCATCGATGACGGTGAACAAGCATTTCTGGTTGTGGATGCAGAGGGAAACTACAGGCGGTTACCACCTTTTTTCGATCTGACGGACGATGCGATCAATGAAGAATACGATGTCGTCTATTCCATTCCCGTCATGGATTTCGAGGTGATCCGCTTTCTGCCGGCCAACCCGGAATTCGATTTCCCTTCCTATACACCGAAAACGGAGATCCGGCTGAACCAGGAGTATGGTGAAAAGGCGGTGCAGATGTTCGAAAAATACATGGCGTCGACGCTGAGTCTGACACGGCCGCACATCGCGAGACACCTGGTGCGGATGCAGATGCAGATGCAGATAGAGAAAACAGCGGGCGCGGAGGGCATTTCTTTCGAACAAATGCTGGACACGCCCGGTATGTATGCAGACCTAAACACCATGATTAGATCATGGATATATAACTCATTGGTTTTATTAAAAATATATATTATCAGACGAAAATTGGACACGCTGCAACCGGTACAGCCCGTTGCCGGCAC
>JAUXBK010000212.1 GCA_030619405.1 Sedimenticola sp.
CGTCTTCTGCGTTGTGCCAAGGGTTACATACAACGAGTATGCGCCCCTTGGCACGCCTTGAATACGAAGCCATATCCGGCGCAATTCTGGCATATTAATTTCTTCCGGTTGCCTTATGTCAAGGCTGTTCCGGATCCAGGCTGTGGCGCCAGTGGTGCTCTTCCTTCTCAAACAGGCGCCGGCTCTCCTGCGGTCCCCAGGTGCCTGCCGGGTAGGTCTGGATATAATCCCGTTCCATGGACCAGACCCGGAGCACCGGGTCCACCACCCGCCAGGCATACTCCACTTCGTCATAACGCAGGAACAAGGAGCGGTCGCCGTCGATGACATCCAGCAGCAGTTCTTCATAGGCATCGGTCAGGGTATCGCCCTTGGCAAGCAGACTGGCGTCCAGACTGGTCTGACGGGTACGCATCTCCAGCCCCGGCTCCTTTACCGTCATCTCCACCCGCAGACACTCACAGGGCTGGATGCCCAGCAGTATCCAGTTCTGCTTCATCTGTTCCACCTGGGTGTTGCGGAACAGCTGTTGCGGCGGATGACGAAAACAGATGGAGACCAGAGACTGCCCCTGGGCCATGCGCTTGCCGGTGCGCAGATAGAAGGGGACTCCGCGCCAGCGCCAGTTGTCGATATTGACCTTGAGTGCGGCATAGGTCTCGGTGACGCTGTCCGGCGGGACGTTCTCCTCCTGCAGATATCCGGCTACCCGCTCCCCCCCTGCCATGCCTTCGCTGTACTGGGCGCGAAAGGCTTGGGCATGAACCGCAGAGGGGGGTATAGGGCGGACCGACTTGAGCACCTTCACCTTTTCATCCCGCAGAGACTCGGCCTCGAGCGAGACCGGGGGTTCCATGGCGATCAGGGTCAGCAGCTGCAACAGGTGGCTCTGGATCATGTCCCGCATGGCCCCGGCGCCGTCATAGAAGTGGGCCCGGCTGCCCACGCCGATGGTTTCGGAGTGGGTGATCTGTATATGGTCGATGTAGTTGCGGTTCCAGAGGGGCTCCAGCATGGTGTTGGCAAAGCGGAACACCAGAACGTTCTGTACCGTCCCCTTGCCCAGATAGTGGTCGATGCGGTAGACCTGATCCTCCCGCAGGTAACGACCGATCCGGCGTTGCAGCGCCTGGGCACTCTCCAGATCGTAGCCAAAGGGTTTTTCGATCACAACCCGCTTCCAGCCATGATCCTCCGTTAGCAGCCCGGCTGTGTGCAGGTTCTCCACCACCATGCCGAACTCTGCCGGGCTGATGGCCATGTAGAAGGCGATATTGCCGGTGAATCGTGCGGCGTCACTCAGGTAAGTCTGTAGTCTGGGGTACATCTCCGGGGTGGTTAGATCACCCTTGAAATAGTCGAGGCGCTGACTGAAACGTTGGAAGATCTCCTCGTTCAGTTCTCCTCTTACTTTATTTTTCACCCATCCCCGTATCTCACCGATACAGTGTTCCCGGTCCCAGTCACGCCGACCGAGGGCCAGGATACGGCTGCCCTCAGGAAGTTTTCCAGCGACCTCCAGATGATAGAGTGCGGGCATCAGTTTAACCCGGGAGAGATTGCCGGTGGCGCCAAAGATGACATAGGTGCAGGGCTGGGCCATTCAGGGTCCCCTCTTCTTCAATGGAATGATGGCGAATTGCGCAGTATGACACATCTGGCTCAGGTAACACTCACCCCTTTCTACAATGGTGTAAACTGTCCGGTGTTTTACCGACCCGCGTCTACAATGGCGGCAGAGGATCGAAACGAAAAGGGCGGATAGCTGGATGTGTGGAATTTGCGGTGAACTGAGGTTTGATGGTCGCCCCGCCGACCTGGGCAGGATACAGCGAATGATGGCCCGGCTGGAACGGCGCGGGCCGGACCATGATGGCAGTTACAGTGACGGTGCCCTGGGTTTCGGGCACCGGCGTCTTGCCATCATCGACCTCTCCGAGCACGCCAACCAGCCGATGGTGGATCAGGAGCTGGGTCTGGTCCTGGTCTTCAACGGCACCATCTACAATTACCCCGCGCTGCGTTCGGAGCTGCAGGGGATGGGATACCACTTCTTCTCGGATGGCGACACCGAGGTGATCCTCAAGGCTTGGCACGCCTGGGGGGCAGGGTGCGTGGAGCATATGCACGGCATGTACGCCTTCGCTGTCTGGAACCAGCGGGAGAAGACCCTGTTCCTGGCCCGCGACCGGCTGGGGATCAAGCCGCTCTATTATAGCCAGGATGGCAACCGGGTTCGCTTCGCCTCCAATACCCAGGCCCTGCTCGCCTGTGGAGATGTCGCTACCGCCATCGACCCGGTCGGCCTGCATCACCAGTTTACCCTGCATGCAGTGATCCCGGCACCCCGTACCATCCTCGAGGGGGTGCGCAAGCTGGCACCGGGCCACACCCTGCTGATCGATGCGAAAGGCGGGCACCAAGAACATCGCTACTGGCGCCTCTCCGCGACTCGCCCGGAGGCGCCCAGATCTGATGGAGAGTGGCTGGAGGCGATTCACGACACGCTGCGAGCGGCGGTGCGCAAGCGCAGCGAGATCGCCGATGTACCGGTGGGGGTGCTGCTTTCCGGCGGGCTCGATTCCAGCCTGCTGGTGGCGCTGCTGGCCGAAGCCGGTGTCTCCGACCTGCGTACCTTTTCCGTAGGGTTCGAGGATCACCCGGAGGAGAAAGGGAGTGAGTTCGAGTATTCCGACCAGGTGGTGGAGCGCTACCAGACCCGGCACCGCAAGTTTCTGATCCCCAACGACCAGGTGCTTCCGCGCCTGCCCGAAGCGGTGGATGCCATGGCCGAACCCATGTTCGGCCAGGATGCTGTCGCCTTCTACCTGCTGGCGGAGCAGGTCTCGAAGGAGATCAAGGTGGTCCAGTCCGGGCAGGGCGCCGACGAGGTGTTCGGGGGCTATTTCTGGTATCCGAGGATGATGGCGGAGGCGTCAGGCAGTCCGGCGGAACGTTTTGCGCGACACTATTTCGACCGGGATCACGAGGAGTTCCTGCACACGGTGAGCCCTGCCTACCGGGGCGACGACTACACCCGTGAGCGGATCGCCGAGCTGTTGTCCGAGCCGGGGGCTGACAGCTTCATGGATGCGGTACTGCGCATGGATGTCACCACCCTGATCGTGGATGACCCGGTGAAACGGGTGGACAACATGACCATGGCCTGGGGACTGGAGGCCCGGGTGCCGTTTCTCGATCACGAACTGGTGGAGTTGGCGGCACGCTGTCCGCCGGAGCTGAAGCTGCGGGAAGGGGGGAAATACCCGCTCAAGGCGATGGCCCGGGGGCTGCTGCCGGATTCGGTCATCGACCGGCCGAAGGGATACTTCCCGATGCCGGCACTTAAGTATGTCCGGGGTGATTTTCTCCACTTCATGCGGGATATCCTGGAGTCCCGGGCCTGCCGGGAGCGCGGGCTCTACTCCCGTGCCTACGTGGAGATGCTGCTGGCGGCACCGGAGATGCACCACACCCGGCTGCAGGGGAGCAAGCTCTGGCACCTGGCGCTGCTGGAGTTCTGGCTGCAGCGGAATGTGGATGGGGCGGGCTGAGGACAGAAGGCGGAACGGGGCCTAAAAGATTTGTATGCGTTCGCGAACAAAAAATAGCCGCGGATTGACGCGGATTACACACGGATGTTGTTATGGCTTTGATACACGAAGGGTACTAGGGTTGAGATCGGGCAGCCAATCAGCTTCGGCGCTCAAAAAGTGAGAGTTCAAGAGGTTTGTGTTATCAAATCAATCCGTGTTTGATCCGCGTTAATCCGCGGCTAAATGTCTCTAATGATCCCGTGAACGGTCACAAAGATTCCCCGGTTCTTTATTCTGACTTTTGAATCCTATATCCTGAATTTTTCATTCTAACTTCTGCCTCCTGACCTCTGCTTTCGAAAAGGAACGATTCATAGTGACAATTGCAATAACCCTGCACCTGCTGGGCACCCTGGTCTGGGTGGGCGGGATGTTTTTTGCTCACATGGCCCTGAGGCCGGCGGCCAACGGCCTGCTGGAGCCGGGCCAGCGCCTGCCGTTGCTGCACGGGGTCCTGAGCCGTTTCTTTCCCTGGGTCTGGATGGCCATCGCCGCCATCCTGGGAAGTGGCTACTGGGTCTTCCTCTCGGTGATGGGGGGCAAGGCGCCGCTCTACATCCATCTGATGCAGGGTGTCGGCCTGCTGATGGTGGTGATCTTCAGCTTTATCTATTTCGGGCCGTTTCGGCGCATGGGCGCGGCGCTGAAGGCAGGGGAGCTGGCGGCCGCCGGCAGGCAGATGGCCGTTATCCGGCGCCTGATCGGCACCAACCTGATCCTTGGTCTCATTGCCACCCTGCTGGGAGGCTTAAAACCTTTGTAACGTAAGGGACAGGGTAGACTCCCTGGAAATCACTAATCACTGAACACAGAGGTAAACAGATGGACGTATTGGAGCGTATCAAGGAGCAGGTGGAGGGCAACCCCATCGTGCTCTATATGAAAGGAACCCCGCAGTTTCCCCAGTGCGGCTTCTCATCCCGTGCTGCGGCAGCCCTGCAGGATTGCGGTGCCAAGTTTGCCTATGTGA
>JAUXBK010000064.1 GCA_030619405.1 Sedimenticola sp.
CGGAGCGGGAGATCAGCAGGTCCGAATCCCAGCCGGAAGTGGTTGGCAGAAGAGGGAACCAGCATCGGGCATCCGTATCATCCTGAATCTCCCGTGCCAGGACCGCCTGGCCGATGGAGCGGCTGGGGTGCCCCGCGATGCCGATATTGAGCCAGCCGCACGCCTGAGGCGGCCTGATATGGGCATGCAGACCAACGACGGCGCGGCAGGCGGATTCGCAGCCGACGCCGGAGATGGTCAGTGCCAGATTGGCGTTTCGGTAGAGCGGGAAGGCAGACAGGCTGTTGTCCCGGGTAAGGCCAAAATGATGATTCAGAGGCCGGGCTTCGGCCGGGAGCGCGACCACCATGCACAGGTGCTGGTTTTTCATCGATTCTCGAATTTGGTATAACCGTTCACGGGATCGATAGACATTTAGCCACGGATTGACGCGTATCAAACACGGATTGATTTGATAACACAAGCCCCTTGAACTCGACAGACTTCAAAAGCTTCTCCAATAACAGATTTCGTGTAGCCTTCGTGTATCAAAGCCATAACGATACCCATGTCTGATCTGCATCAATCCGTGGCCATTCTTTGTCCGTGAACGCATAAAATCTGGTTGTGCGGGGCAGGCCGGATTTCGGTTGCTGCGGGGTAAAGAATGGCGACTAACGAACGATAAAGGTTTAATAAGGTTAGGCTCTTGCAAAAACCTCGCTGGTTGGGTAATTATTTCATGATTTCCGTTCTGGTGTGAAAGTATAGACTATGCGGTCAGGCAGTTGGATCATCAACCTTTGTCTCCTCCTGGTGCTCTCTTCATCGGCCACTGCAGTGCAGCAGGAGACGACACTCTTTCGTATCGGGACGGGCGGGGTAGGGGGAACCTATTATCCGATTGGCGGTCTCGTGGCACTGGCGATCAGCAATCCGCTCGGCTCCCGTCTTTGTGACGAGGGGGGGAGTTGTGGTGTACCGGGGTTGCTGGCGATTGCACAGTCGTCCAATGGTTCGGTGGCAAACGTCTGGGCGATCGAGGCAAGCAAGCTGGAGTCCGGTTTCGCACAGTCGGATGTGGCCTACTGGGCCTATACGGGGAGCGGTACTTTCAGGGGAAAAGCGCCCGTTACCAACCTGCGGGCCATCACCAGCCTCTATCCTGAAAGCATCCATCTGGTTGCACGAAAAGGGGTTGGGATTCGTTCGGTACGGGATCTGAGAGGCAAACGAGTCTCGCTGGACGAGCCCGGTTCCGGCACCCTGATAGATGCCACGCTGGTGTTAGAGGCGTACGGGCTCGGCAAGGAGGATATTCGGGCCGAGTACATCAAGCCGGTTCTCGCCAGCAAGCGGTTGCAGCAGCATCAGCTCGATGCGTTTTTCATCGTGGCAGGCTACCCCGCCCACTCGGTTTCGTCGCTGACCGAAGAGTCCGGGGCGATATTGATTCCCATCGACGGCCCGGAGGCAGAGCGGCTGGTGCAGAAACACCGCTTCTTTTCCAGAGATACCATTCCAGCAGGCACCTATCCGGGGATAGGCACCGTTCCAACCCTGACAGTCGATGCCCAGTGGATCACCTCATCCACTCAGAGTGAGAGGTTGATCTATCAGGTCACCAAGGCCATCTGGAATGGGAATTCCCACAAATTACTGAACAATGGGCATGTGAAGGGCAAGTCGATATCCCTGGATTCAGCGCTGAAGGGTATCGCCATTCCCCTGCATCCGGGCGCCGAACGTTTCTACCGGGAGGCCGGGATGATGGCTCACAGCGACTGAATTCAATGTATTCCCGTAAATGAAGAGCCTGAAGTCCATTGTCACTGCAAGTTCTCTGACGTCGCTGATGCTGGTTGCGACTATCCTGATCGGCACTACGTCAATCATATATTATGTACACCAGACGCTGGGGGAGATAGAGGAGGCACTGCCGATCACCCTTTCCCGGCAGGAGCGGGATGTAGGTGTACTCATCAGTGATGTCTCAGAGTTGATCCATGCCGTGCATCTGGCCCAGATCAAACCGGGTCGGAACGACATCGATAGTGTACGTCGGGGGGTCGAGAAGATAGAAAAGCATCTGGAAAAGATCCGCGAGAGTTACAGTTTCAACGATCTGATCGGTGCTTCTGCGATTCATGCCGTGATCAACCCGGCTATCTTCGATGTCGGGAACTGGATCAACCATGGCATCTATGATTTTCCTCCGGATTCACCACAGACGCTGCAACTGGTAGAGCAGAGAGCTGCCGATGCCAACAGAGAGGCGAGGGCACTGTACGAGGATACCGCTGATACAGCGCTGCGAATTCTCTCCCTTCAGAGCTATAGAATGGGAATGTTTCGCAAGGTCACCATCGCCACTCTGGCGGTTCTCTCCACTGTCTCGGCTGTTCTCGTCTTTTTTATCATCTGGCAGCAGCATACCTTCCATGCCCTGCGGCAGAGTGAGGAGCAGATCCGTTTCCGGGCCAATTTTGACCCGGTAACGATGCTTGCGAACCGGCCGAATTTTATCGAGCACCTGAACGAGGCGGTAGTACAGAGCAGGCGTACCGGCACCTTGACCGCACTGCTGTTCATCGATCTGGACCGGTTCAAGAATATAAACGATTCCCTGGGGCACGACCTTGGAGACAAACTGCTCGAGCAGGTTGGACGGCGCATCAGTGACTGTGTGAGATCCACCGATATGGTGGCACGTCTTGGTGGCGATGAGTTTACCGTGCTGCTGCCCTATTTGCCCGATGAAATGCGCGCATCACTGATCGCCAGAGAGATCCTCGAGCATCTGTCCAGACCCTTTCTGTTGCAGGGGCATGAGGTCTATACCAGTGCCAGCATCGGCATCACCCTTTGCCCGGGGGATGGGAAGGTTGCCAGCACATTGCTGAAGAATGCGGATATGGCCATGTATCGTGCAAAGGAGACGGGACGGAACACCTTTCGTTTCTTCACCGCCAGGATGACCGCCCGAGCCAGCCAGTTTCTGGAACTGGACAAAGACCTGCGCAGTGCGCTGAAGCAGAGTCAGTTTTTTATGGAATATCAGCCGATCTATGATCTGGGGCAGAATGCCATAGCCGGCGTGGAGGCGCTGCTACGCTGGCGGCACCCGCAAAAGGGGCTGATCATGCCGGATGCGTTTATTCCCGTGGCGGAGGAGACCGGCCTGATCGTGGATATGGGGCTCTGGGTATTGAAACGGGCGTGCGAGGAGGCGATGGATTGGCGGCAGGGGGGGCGGGAGACCAGGCCCTATCTGGCGGTTAACATCTCGATGCGGCAGTTCAAGGGCGGCTTTGGCCAGGACCAGATGGCAGCCATCCTGGAGGAGACGGGGTTTCCTGCCGACTGCCTGGTCCTGGAGATCACGGAATCCCTGCTGATAGAGGAAGATGAAAAGATCTACCAGGCCCTGGGCAGTCTGCGTGATATGGGTATCCGGCTGGCTGTGGATGATTTCGGAACCGGATATTCCGCATTGAACTACCTCCGGCATTTTCCAATCAATCTGCTCAAGATAGACCGCTCCTTTATTCGGGATATGGTTGAAGACGAGGGGGATGCACGTTTGGTCGAGACCATCATCTCAATGGCCAGAGGAATGGGTCTTGTCATGGTGGCAGAGGGGGTCGAAACAGCGCAGCAGCGGGAGCTGCTGCGGGAACTGAAGTGTAAAATGGTACAGGGGTATCTCTACAGCAGGCCGGTTTCTCCGGCAAAGATAGGCGCCTTACTCACCCGGGAGATTTCGAACCGGCTGCCCGCCCTGCATTCTGCCACCATGAGCGCCTGATTCATCCCGGTATCGAGCTGCCATCGCCAGATATCGATCCACCTCTTCCTGGCGTCCCCGTTTGGCTGCGCCCCGGGCCAGAATGTCTGCTTTTCCGAGCAGGGTGTCGACGGCGGCTGTCAGATCCACCCCATGGATATCTCCGCTTGCTATGATTTTGTCCAGCGCCTTCAGACGGAACCGGTCCATCCCCCAGAACCGCTGGGAGAGCTGGTCCGGGTGCCCGCCGTATTTCCGAATTTGGGAGGTTTCCACATAGGCCACCGGGTGACGGGCGCAGATGCGCAACCACAGGTCATAATCCTCACAGGCAGGGAGATCCTCATCGAAAAGGCCCACCCGTTCGAGCAGGGAACGGTGAATCAAGGCCGATGACGGTGATATGACACACCGTGGCAGGCAGCGTTGAAAGATCCACCCCCCCTGTTTGCGATGTTTTCTCATCGGATTGACCCGCCTGCCGTTGCGAATCCAGATCTCCTCGGTGTGACACAGAAGAGAGCCGGGCAGGGTATTCAATAGATCCAGCTGGGTGGCGAGCTTGGTCGGGAGCCATTCGTCGTCGGAGTCGAGCAGGGCGATCCAGTCACCGTTGGCGGCCTCTATACCCCGGTTACGGGCGCTGCTCACCCCGCGGTTCCCCTGGTAGAGATATCGGCAGTTCGGGTAACGCTGCCTCATCAGCTCCCGGGTACCGTCACAGGAGCCATCATCGACGACGATGATCTCGCGCGGCCGAAGTGTCTGGGCAAGGACAGATTCGAGGGCCCGCTGCAACGGGCCGATCCGATCGAAGGTGGGGATCACGACAGAGATGTCAGGGAACTGGTCGGACAACGGTGCGGGATTACTCCTGTGATAGATACTGGCGGGCGGAGCAGCGTGCCTTTTCCACCTCTTTGACCATCTCTTCGAGGGGGGGGATGGTGTCCACCCGTTCGATCATAGTGGAGACGGGGCCAAAATGGCCCAGGGCCCCTGTGT
The DNA here is from genome assembly GCA_030619405.1 of Sedimenticola sp. Lineage (GTDB taxonomy): Bacteria > Pseudomonadota > Gammaproteobacteria > Chromatiales > Chromatiaceae > JAUXBK01. Next base: position 4,772 of record JAUXBK010000064.1, read on the forward strand.
ACAGTTCCCAGATCGGGTCTGCAGCACTCTCTCCCCCTGGATCCTGTGCATCACAGAGCGCAACAGCACCCGCGAGATGAATCTGCTGCACCCGCGGCTCCGGCAGCTGGAGCAGATACGCCATCGGGTCAAACCCCTGGTACATACTAGTGGTTTGGAGGTTCGCGATATCGAGCAGGATGAGGGAGTCGGAGCGCTCTGCCACCCGGGCAATAAATTCCGCTTCCGGTATTTCAGAGTGACCGGTCCGCGTCTCCAGGGGGACGTTCTCCAGGAGGATCTGCCGCCCCAGGGCCTCCTGGACCTGCTGGATTCGCCCCACCACGTGATCCAGGGTCTCTTCGGAGTAAGGCAGGGGTAGTAATCGGCCCTGGATATCATCGGCACCGCTCCAGCAAAGGTGGTCCGATACCCATGCCGGCTGGAGTCTTTCGCTCAGTTCTTTGAGCCGGTCCAGATAGTTCAGATCGAGCGGCCAGGGACTTCCGATGGCCAGCGAGATCCCGTGCAGCACCAGGGGGTAGTTGTCACATAGCTGGTCGAGCTGCCGGTAGAGCGACGCGTCACCTTCGAAGTAGCTCTCCGGGATGAGTTCCAGCCAATCCACAGGTGGGTGTGTTTCCAACACCGGTGCCAGATACTCCCTGCGCAGCCGCAGGCCGAAACCCAGGTAGGGCATTCCGGTCCTGTTTTTCCGTTGTGCTGGCATGCTGGAATCCTAAGGCCTTTTAATACATGCATGATAACAGGCCCTGGCTAAGTCCCGGCGAATAAAATGTGGGTTGGATGCGCATTTCACTGTATCAGCTGGTCGATTTCTGTGTTTTCCAGAGGCGGACAAGGATTCGATCCTTGAAAAGCAACCGGCTGACGCCCACATAAGGGACAATGGAACTTTACAGGAAGCATAACCAATGTCTAACGCCATACATATCGTATGCCCCCACTGTGACGGCGTGAATCGGGTGCCGTCGGAAAAACTGGCGCTAAACCCCAAATGCGGCAAGTGTCATCAGCCTCTTTTTCCGGGCAGACCCCTGTCACTGGATCAGACGCGTTTCAACCGCCATATCGAAAGGAGTGATATACCCGTCTTGGTCGATTTCTGGGCATCCTGGTGTGGTCCCTGCAAGATGATGGCACCCGCCTTCGAACAGGCGGCGGCCCAACTCGAGCCTCAGGTAAAACTGGTCAAGGTCAACACCGAGGAGAATCAAGGCCTGGCAGCCCAGTATGGAATTCGCAGTATACCGACGCTGGCCATGTTCCGTGGTGGACGGGAGGTGGACCGGGTATCCGGTGCCATGGATGCGGGCCGTATCGTGGCCTGGGCCCGACAGCACCTGTAATCGGCAAAAAGCAGGTCGTTGGAGACGAAACGCACGAAAAATTCTTGTTTTTAATATTTCTTCGTGCGCTTCGTGGTGATTCTTTTTCCACAATTATGTATGGTGCTGATTCATGAATTGCTGGGGGCGATCTGTTACCAATGAAAGTTCTCGTTACCGGCGCTGCCGGTTTTATCGGTTCCGCCCTCTCCCTGCGTCTGCTCGACCGGGGGGGCGAGGTGGTCGGCATCGACAACCACAACGACTATTACGACCCGGCGCTCAAGGAGGCGCGCCTGGCCCGGCATGCCGATCACCCGAACTACACCCACCTGCGCATGGATATGGCGGACCGGGAGGGGATGGCGGAACTCTTTGCGACCCGCAGGCCGCAGCGGGTGGTGAACCTTGCGGCCCAGGCGGGGGTGCGCTATTCGCTGGAGAACCCGCTGTCGTACATCGACAGCAATCTGGTCGGCTTTGGCCATATTCTGGAGGGCTGCCGCCACAACGGGGTGGAGCACCTGGTCTATGCCTCTTCCAGTTCCGTCTACGGGGCCAATACCCGGATGCCGTTCTCGGTGCATGACAATGTGGATCACCCATTGAGCCTGTATGCGGCCACCAAGAAGGCCAATGAGTTGATGGCGCACACCTACAGCCATCTCTATGAGTTGCCGACCACGGGGCTGCGCTTCTTTACCGTGTACGGCCCCTGGGACCGCCCCGACATGGCGCTGCAGAAGTTTACCCGGGCGATGCTCGCTGGCGAGGCCATCCAGGTGTTCAATTATGGTAATCACCGCCGGGACTTCACCTATATCGATGATATCGTCGAGGGCGTGATACGGGTGCTGGACAGGCCGGCCGAACCCGATCCGGCGTGGAGCGGGGATGCCCCTGACCCCGGTTCCAGCCGGGCGCCCTGGCGGGTCTATAATATCGGCAACAACAACCCGGTGGCGTTGATGGACTACATCGAGGCGATAGAGACCGCACTTGGCAAAAAGGCGGCCAAGGAGCTGCTGCCACTGCAGCCGGGCGATGTCCCGGATACCTATGCCGACGTCAGTGAGCTGGTGAAGGTGTTCGGCTACAAGCCGTCGACCAGTGTCCGGGATGGGGTGTCGCGGTTCGTGGATTGGTATCTTGGGTATTACGGTGGGTAAGCGCCGTCGGGTTGCCGTGGCCCTGCTGCTGGCAGGCCTGTTTCTGGTCAGCCTGGAGGCCGGGGCGGGTCTGCCTGAGACGCTGAAACAGGTGAAGCGGAGTGTGGTGGCGGTCGGCACCTACCAGGCCACCGGCCGGCCACCGGCCAAATTCAGAGGGACCGGGTTCGTGGTGGGCGATGGACGCCATATCATCACCAACGAGCATGTGCTGCCCAGGAAGATAGACGCCAAGCGGCGTGAGACACTGGCGGTATTCCTGCGCAAGGGGGAGAAAGTCGAGATACGCGAGGCAAAAGTGGTGCGCAAGGACGCCGCCCACGACCTCGCGCTGCTGTCGTTCAAGGGTAAGCCGTTTCGGCCGATGAAACTGGGGGATGGTCGGAAGGTCCAAGAGGGAGAGCTCTATGCTTTTACCGGCTTTCCCATCGGTATGGTACTCGGGCTGACGCCGGTTACCCACCGGGGGATCGTCTCTGCAATAACGCCGATCGTGATACCGGCGATGTCATCGCGTACGCTGGATATCAAGCATATCCAGCGCATGGGCAGCCCGTACAAGGTGTTTCAGCTGGATGCCATCGCCTATCCCGGTAACAGCGGGAGCCCCCTGTACGATCCGACCACCGGAAAGGTGATAGGGGTGGTGAACAGTGTCTTCGTCAAGGAGACGAAGGAGTCGGTGCTCTCTTCTCCCAGCGGCATCGCTTATGCGATCCCGGTCAAATACATCAAGAAATTGCTTAAGAAATAGTTTGTAATATATTGATATATATGATATTAATTCGCACAATGGGAAATACTTCTATGAAACAATTGATGACTGCTGTCGTGGTCGCGCTGATCAGCAACGCCGCCTGGGCAATCGACATGGAGGCCACCACGCTGGATGGCAGGCAGGTTCTGCTGAAGGAGGACCAGACTTGGGAGTTCATGGACGGCGAGGCGGGTCTGGAAGAGGGGGCTATGGACGAAGCCGCGGTGGAAGAAGCGAATGACGGCGCATATATCCTGGGCGAGGAAGCCGTAGCGGAAGAGGAGGATGACGGTGCAGACACCCTGGAACTGAAGATAGTCCGCGTCTGGGATCTCCCCAATGCCTGCAAACTGGGGCTTAAGCTAACCAATAATTCGGGTGTGAAGGTGAACAGCATCGTACCGCGATTCACTGCCATCATCCGGGATGGAATTGCATTTGAGACGGTATCCACCAGTTTCTACGAGGTAAAACCCACCATATACCAGTACCAGGAAGTCAGATTCAGCGATATCAGTTGCAAGGATATCAATTACGTCAAGGTGCACGGCGGGGATCGCTGCTCGATGGGGGATCTGGAAAAGTTTGCACCAGTCACGGGTGAGTGCCTGCGGCGCCTGAAGGTGGTCGACGTGGATACCGCCGAGTACCTCAATACTGTCGACGGCGGCGGCATTGAGGATTCAGACCAGGAGCCAATTCCGCCGGTCCATGTCAAGCTGACGAAGTAGCTGTTGTAGATTCATCGGGATCACTGGGTCTGTGCTGGAAACCGGTAAGTCGTCCACGTTTCAGGGCCTGGGATCCGGGGATGCATGGCGACGGCCGCACTCCAGCCTTCACTGGGTTGAAAGCCGAGGGCGGTTATCTGGCCGGGTGATTTGCTGAAGACTCCTCTGCCCTCTGCCTTGACCTTCGCTTCCAGCATCGTCCACTGGTGCAGGAACTCGCCGCTCAAGCGCTCTTTCGGAAGGCTGGTGAGGTGCCTGAATATCCGTTTGCTGAATACCTTTTTTGCCATTGGGAGCACGTTTGGCACGCTGCGCAGGGGTTCCAAATCGATGCCCACGGGGTTTCCGGAGGTGACCGCCAGCAGCGCCCGGTTGCCGGAGTGGCTCAGATTGAAACCGAGGTCGCTGTCCGGGAACCGAAGGGCCGGTTTTCCCATGGGTCCGTATTCGAACAGCAGGCTCTGGGGCGGGTGGTTGAGATAGCGCGACAGGACAGAACGCAGGGCCCCTCTGGCGCAGACAAAGCAGCGCTGCGCCCTGTCGTCGATAAAACGTGCGGCACGGGATCGCTCGTCATCGGAGAGGAGGCGGAGTAAGGCCTTTTGCCCGCTTTCGGTATCGATCCACCAGAGGTGGAGTTGGCCGACTTCCGGCGGGGACAGCTTTTCTGGTGGCAGTGGCCAGGTTTGGATCTCTATCATTTTCTTAGGAGCCTGTCGGAGAATAGAGAACCTACTGCGGAAAAGCCATTTCGGCCCATTTTTCCGCTCATTCTCGTTAAATATGAGTAACTATTCGCCTCAAATGACCGAAAAAATGGACTCAAAATGGCTTCCCCTCGCTACGGTTTCTATTCTCGGACAGGCTCCTAGGAGCCTGTCGGATTGAATTCTTTCGAGAAGAGTATCGTTCGCAAACCGGAACTGGAAGGGGGGGCAGGCCTGCCGCAGGGACTGCACCCGGTGCTGAAGCGTATCTATCTGCACCGGCAGTTGACCGACCTGTCCGATCTGGAGCGGGGGCTGGATCAGCTGCTGCCGGCCTCGCAACTGGGCGGGACGGCGCAGGCCGCAGCGCTGCTCGAGTCTGTGATCGAACGGGGAGGCAGGATCCTCATCGTCGCCGATTTCGATGCGGATGGTGCCACCAGTTGTGCTCTGGCGCTACGGGCGCTGCGGGCGATGGGGGCGGCGCAGGTCGATTATCTGGTGCCGAACCGATTCGAATACGGCTATGGGCTGACGCCGGAAATCGTTTCCGTGGCGTTGCAGCGGGAGCCGGATCTGCTGGTCACAGTAGACAACGGCATATCGAGTCTGGCGGGAGTGGCAGCGGCCAGGGCGGCAGGTGTGGCGGTGCTGATAACCGATCATCACCTGCCGGGGAGGAAACTGCCGGCTGCCGATGTCATCGTCAACCCCAACAGCCCTGGTGACATGTTTCCCAGCAAGAATCTGGCCGGTGTCGGGGTGATCTTCTATGTCATGGCGACACTCAGAACCCGCCTGCGCGATACCGGCTGGTTCACCCGGCAGGGTCTGAAGGAGCCCAATCTGGCCAGCCTGCTGGATTTGGTCGCCCTGGGAACCGTGGCAGATGTGGTCCCGCTGGACCGGAACAACCGTATTCTGGTGCACCAGGGGCTGCAGCGCATCCGGGGCGGCCACTGCGGTACGGGTATCGAGGCCTTGATCGAGGTGGCAGGGCGTAATCGCCAGCGACTGGTGGCTTCAGATCTGGGATTTGCCGTTGGTCCCCGGCTGAATGCGGCAGGTCGTCTGGATGACATGTCCATCGGCATCGAGTGCCTGCTGACCGATGACCCGGCCCGAGCCCGGGAGCAGGCGGTTCGGCTGGATGGGCTGAACCGGGAGCGCCGGGAGATCGAGCAGGGAATGCAGCAGCAGGCGCTGGTGGAACTGGAGTCGGCACTGCCCGGGGGGGAGTTGCCCTACGGGCTCTGCCTGCTGCGGGAGGAGTGGCATCAGGGCGTCATCGGGCTGGTGGCGGCGCGGGTCAGGGAGCGTTTTCACCGACCGGTGATCGCCTTCGCACCGGGGGAGGAGGCAGGGATGATCAAGGGTTCGGCCCGCTCCATTCCCGGCCTGCACATCCGCGACACCCTGGATGCGGTGGCCAGTGTCCGACCCGGCCTGCTGGAGAAGTTTGGCGGGCACGCCATGGCCGCCGGGATGAGCCTGAAGCAGACCGATTTCGACGCCTTCTGTCAGGCCTTCGATGCGGAGGTACGGTGCCGGGTGGATGCAGAGAGCCTGAAGGGGGTGGTGTACTCTGACGGGCCGTTGGAGGGCGATGACTTTTCCATGGAACTGGCAGAGCTGCTGCGCAGCAGCGGACCCTGGGGACAAGGTTTTCCGGAGCCCGTCTTCGACGGGCGGTTTCGGGTGATCAGCCAGCGGATTCTCGGTGATCGGCACCTGAAGATGGTGCTGGAACCGGAGGGGGGCGGTGCGCTGCTGGATGCCATTGCTTTCAACCAGGCCGAGCGGGTACCAGCGAGACAAGACCCGGTGATCCATGCGGCCTACCGCCTGGATGTCAACGAATTCCGTGGGGAGCGAAATTTGCAGCTGATGGTGGAGTATTTCACCAACTGCAGACCTAAACACCATGATTAGATCATGGATATATAACTCATTGGTTTTATTAAAAATATATATTATCAGACGAAAATTGGACACGCTGCAACCGGTACAGCCCGTTGCCGGCAC
>JAUXBK010000158.1 GCA_030619405.1 Sedimenticola sp.
CGGCAACGGCCTGTACTCGTTGCAGAGTGTCCAATTTTCGTCTGAAAATATGTTTTTTTATTAAACCTCAATGAGTTACATGTCCATGATCTAATCATGGTGTTGAGGTCTGTACTTGCAGGATCCAGGTGACATCACGCCTGGCGCCGCACATCGTTCACATTCGGCAGCTGGGCGATCTTGTCGAGCAGTCGGCTCAACTGGTGCATATCCTTGATCTCAATGGTAAAGCGCATACTGGCCCGGTCCATCTTGTGGTCAGACTGGGTATTGACGCCGATTACATCCACCTCATCGTTGGTGAAGATCGAGGATATATCCCGCAGCAGCCCCTTGCGATCGCTGGCCACCACTCGGATATCCACCGGATAGGACGCCTCCGCAGTCTGTTGCGCCCACACCACCTCGACCAGGCGCAAACGCTCCTCTTCCTGCAAATGACCAATGACAGAGCAGTCGCGGCGGTGCACTGTAACCCCTCTGCCACGGGTAATAAAGCCCACGATGTCGTCGTAGGGTACCGGTTTGCAGCAGCGCGCCATGTGCGTCAGCAGGTCACCCACCCCCTCGACCACCACTTCTCCCGCTCCCCGGCCGCTGTGTGTCTTACGGTTTCGTTGCCGGGCCGGCAATGGGGTCTCCCCGGTCGCCGGTTCCACCGGCTTTCGCGACGCACCCATCCCTGCCACCTGCACCGGCGATACATCACCCCGGCCGATGGCGGCCAGCAGATCATCCGGCTTCTGAAAATTGAACCGCTCAGCCGCCTTCTCCAAGTCCGGCCGGGCAACGCTGAGACGGGTGATCTCCCGCTCCAGGCTGGCCCGTCCGATATTGAGATGCTCCGCATAGTCCTGGTGTTTGAACCAGTGGCGGACCCGATTCCTGGCCCTGCTGGTCTTCAGGTACCCGAGATGGGGACTGAGCCAGTCGCGGCTCGGCCCCTCCTGTTTCCCGGTCAGGATCTCCACCGTCTGGCCACTCTTCAGGGGCTGAGCCAAAGGTGCGATACTGCCGTTTATCCGGGCCCCGCGGCAACGGTGCCCCACCGAGGAGTGGATGGCGTAGGCAAAATCCACGGGGGTCGCCCCCCGGGGCAGTTCCACTACCTTGCCATTGGGGGAGAACACATAGATCTGCCGGTCGTCGAAGCCGGCCCTCAAGTCGTCGGTAAAATCCCCGGCACCATCGCCCTCCCCTTTCGCCTCCAGCCAGCTTCGCATGAGGATGATACGACGTTCAAACTCCGCATCAGCCCGGCTGGACTCCTTGTAGCGCCAGTGGGCCGCCACTCCCAGTTCCGAGTGCTGGTGCATTTCGTGGGTGCGGATCTGGATCTCCAGGGTCTTGTCGTCCGGGCCGATGACGGCGGTGTGGATGGAGCGGTACATGTTGGGCTTGGGGGTAGCGATATAGTCATCGAACTCCCCGGGGATATGGCGCCAGATGCCGTGCACCACGCCCAGTGCGGCATAGCAGTCGGCTAGCGTATCGACCAGCACCCGCACCGCGCGCAGATCGAAGATCTGGTCGATGTCCACTGCCTTGCGCTTCATCTTTCGCCAGATGCTGTAGATGTGCTTGGGGCGGCCGGTCACCTCAGCCTCCACCCCGGCCTCCCTGAACTGCTGCTGCAACAGCTCGATGACGCTGCCGATAAACTGCTCCCGGTCGGCCCTGCGCCCGTCCAGCTGCCGGGCGATCTCCCGATATTCGCCGGGATGCAGGTAGCGCAGGGAAAGATCCTCCAGTTCCCATTTGATCTGCCAGATCCCCAGGCGGTTGGCCAGCGGCGCGTAGATCTCCTGGGTCTCCCTCGCTTCCCGTTCGCGCAACTTCGGGGGCTCGTGCTTCAACTCCCGCATCAGGTGGAGCCGCTCGGCCAGCACGATCAGCACCACCCGGATATCGTCGGCAATGCTGAGCATCATGCGCCGGACATTCTCCGAGTGCTCCGACTCGCTCTGCTGCAGCTGCTCTGCGTGTGCCCGTTCCAGGGAGAGCGAACCGAGCCGCAACATATCCTCGACCATACGGGTGACGCCGGACCCGAACAGTCGTTCCAGCCGCTCGTTGTCGACTGGTGCCACCGATTGCAGCGGGTGCAGGAGCGCGGCGACCGGTGTCTCCCAGTCCAGCTCCATCCGCAACAGCGTATCCGCCACCGAGAAGATCTGCTCGAGGGGCAGTCCATTGGTACCGGATTCCCCGCTCCGATCGGCCTCCAGCACCAGCCCGCAGGCCTCCCTGAGTCGGTTCAGTTCCTCCTCGCCGCGGCTGTTGGAAAAGCTGGCCAGCCAGTGGTCGATGTCGTTCCCGTCCAGGGAGTCGCCGGTAGGAATAGCTGATTTGATACTGACCATATTCGGGGGTTCGGAAAGTCAGAAGTCAGAAGGGGATCGCTGCAGGCACTGAGAGTTGCCCTCGTTGCCCTCGTTCCCACGCTCTGCGTGGGAATGCAGTCGGCGGCGCTCCGGCGCCACGTGGCACGGAACCCGACCCAGGCCCGGGTTCCCACGCGGAGCCCGGGTATCTGCTGATGCCGGGGATCAAATCAGCTGGCTCACCAGTCCGTCGGCCAGCTTGGGCTCGAACCAGGTAGATTTGGGGGGCATCACCTCGCCCGCATCCGCCACCGCCATGAGCGCCTCCATACGGGTGGGAAAAAGGGAGAAGGCCACCGCCATTCCCTCCTCGTCCACCCGCTGTTCCAGCGCCTGCAGCCCCCGGATGCCGCCTACGAAGTCGATCCGGTCGTCATGCCGGGGATCCGTGATCCCCAACACCGGCTCGATCAGCTCGCGGGCCAGCAGCCCCACATCCAGACTGGCGACGGGATCGTCCCGGGGGATGCGGGCTGGATCCAGCCCCAGCCGGTACCACTGCCCCGGCAGGTACATACCGAACTCCCCGCGGGCAGCGGGCCGCACCGCCTCTGCCATCGCTTCCACTTGAAAACGCACCGCGATCCGGGCCAGGAAACGCTCCCGGTCCAAGCCGTTCAGGTCCCGTATCACCCGGTTGTAGTCGAGAATCTGCACCTGGTCGTGCGGGAAGATGACAGAGAGAAAATAGTCGCTGGGCACTTCGGACCCGATTCCCGGGTTCTCTGCGCGGCGGGCGGCAGCTACCCGTGACGCCGCCGCCGAGCGGTGGTGACCGTCCGCCACATAGAGGGAGGGCATGGCCTCGAAAGCCGATGTCAGCCGCGCCAGCCGGGTGTCGCCGGAGATCACCCAAAGTTCATGCCGCACCCCGTCTGCGGCAGTCACATCGATCTCCGGCACGGTCTGGGCCACCTCTGCCAACAGTCCGTCGACCCCTGGGTCTGCCGGGTAGACCAGGAACACGGGTCCGGTCTGGGCACCCAGTGCCTCGATCTGCCGCACCCGGTCGTCCTCTTTCACCGGCCGGGTGTGCTCATGCTTTCTTATCCTGTCCTGGTCGTAGGCCTCAACCGAAGCCGCTGCCACCAGCCCGGTCTGGATGTGTTCACCCATGGTGATGCGGTAGACGTAGTAGCAGGGCCGCTCATCCGTGATCAGAATCCCTGCCTCACGCATCCGCGTCAGATTTTCTGCCGCCCTGGTGTAGACCGCCGGTGCGTGGGGATCGGTCCCGGGTGGCAGATCCACCTCCGGTCGGGAGATATGCAGGAAACTCCAGGGCCTGCCTCGAACCATCTCCCGCGCCTCGTCGGCACTCATCACATCGTAAGGCGGCGCTGCGACTTCTGCGGCACGCCCGGGGGCTGGGCGCAGAGCGGGAAAGGGTTTTATCAGTGTCATCGTGGTGTCCTTTTTTAGGTAGCGGTGCGATAGCAATCACCTGCCCGATGCTGCAGTTCGCACAGCTCACCGCATCCTACCCGTTTCTAAACCTTCCAGTAATATCCTGTCATCCGAAAAAACGACCGATCGTAGGATGTTTGAGCAATTTCTCAATAAAAAAGCACAAATTGAGTATCGTAGTCCGGCCCTTTACCCACAAGTAGGGTGGATTAGGCGCGCATGGCACACACTTTGTCGTCATGCGGGACTTGAATGCGCGCCGTAATCCACCATGGTCCGAACTCCTCGACACCGGTTCGGTGGATTACGCGGCGCTCATGCGGTATGCGAAAGGCAAGTCCTTCGCAATGCGCCGCTAATCCACCCTACTTGGTAACTTCTCAATAAACCGGGGCAAACAGGTAGGGTGGATCGAGGAGCGTAGCGACGGATCCAACAATTGCGCGGGTTCTGGTGGATCCGCTGCGCTTGATTCACCCTACATTTGTCGCTTGCCCCGGGTTATTGAGAAGTTACCCTGCTTGTGAGTAAAGGGCCGACCTTGCTTCGTGGTGAATATTTTCCCAGATTTGAAATTGCTGGAAGCAGGAGGGGATCAGGCCTGCACCCCACGGGCCGCCGCCTCGAGCCGGCGGATGCGCTCCTCTACCGGTGGGTGGGTGGAGAAGAGCTGGGCCAGGTTCTTCCCCTTCAGCGGGTTGACGATAAACATCTGCGCCGTGGCGGGATGGCTCTCCGCTTCGGGCATAGGAATGCGTCGGTTGGCTGAATCCAGCTTGCGCAGAGCGTTGGCCAGCCCCATGGGATTGCCGGAGATGGCGGCGCCACGGGCATCCGCCGCATACTCACGAGAGCGGGAGACGGCCATCTGTATCAGGCTGGCAGCGATCGGCGCCAGTATCATCATCAACAGCATGACTAAAGGGTTGCTCCCTCCGCCCTCCCGGTCCCGGCCCATGCCGAACAGCATGGCAAACTGGGCAAAGTTGGCCAGCATGGCAATGGCACCGGCAATGGTGGCGGCCACTGCGCTGATCAGGGTATCCCGGTGCTCCACATGGGAGAGCTCATGGGCCATCACACCGGCCAGCTCGTCCCGGCTCATGATGCGCAGCAACCCGGTGGTGGCGGCCACTGCGGCGTGTTCAGGATTCCGGCCGGTGGCGAAGGCGTTGGGGGCGTCGTTCTCCACGATATAGACCTTGGGCATGGGCAGGCCCGCCCGCTGTGCCAGTTCCTGTACCGTGCGGTAGAACTTCGGTGCCTCTGTCACGGTCACCGGCTTCGCCTTGTAGATCTTCAGAACCAGTTTATCGGAGAACCAGTAGCTGCCGAAGTTCATCACCAGCGCCAGCACCAGCGCGATCACCAGCCCGGTCTGGCCACCCAGGGCCTGTCCGGCCACCAGCAGCAGACCGGTGAGGGAACCGAGCAGCAGTGCCGTCTTCAAGCCATTCATCGTAGGTCGTAATTTCCCGTTGGATTCAAACAGACGTCACCCTTCACAAGGGTGACAGATCAAACGGGAAAATGGGGGGCGAACCTGTGAATATCAAGAGTCATCGCAACGATTCTGTCCTCTGTCCTCTGTCCTCTGTCCTCAGAATAGCGGCAGCACCTGCTCCTCGAAGGTGGCCTGATCCAGTGGCCCGAGGTGAGTATAGACCAGGCGCCCATCGCGGGCGATGAGCACGGTGTAGGGCAATACCCCGCGCCGGTCTCCCCACTGCTTGAGTACTTTCCACCCTTCGTCCTCTCCCGCCACCAGCGTTGGATAGTTGATCCCCAGCGTACGAGCCACGTTCCTCAACTTGCGCTCGCTGTCGATACCGATGCCGACGATCTGCAAGCCCCGCCCGCCATATTTCTCCTGGTAGCCGACAAAATCGCGGATCTCGTACTGGCAGGGGGGACACCAGCTGGCCCAGAAATTGAGCATGATCACCTTCCCCCGCCACTCATCCAGCTGATGCGCCGTGCCATCCAGTGCTTTCAGCCTGAATGTCGGCATCTCCCAGGCACTGCTGCCGACGGGTCCGGCGAGCGTGTAGAGCGGTGTCATGAGGGCGAGCAGCAACAACCCTCTGATGACGCCCCCAGCAGTCGAGTGCAGAAGCCGTGGGGTGCACTGGCGTGCATCCACTTCGCTGCGTCTGGACAGTCGTGCAGGATCGGCTTGCTCTGCCACACATTCTCCTTATCGTCCGCTATGCGCGGTACGCCGTCGCTGTTGGTCTCGTGGCAACGGTTGCACTTGAACGGGCCATGCGATCCATCCGGGTTGTACAGGGTTGCCTGCCGGCAGGTGGTCAAGCCCACGTCCGGTGTGGGACTTGGAAAATATTAAATTACGTGATTTGCGCCGGATAGGGCTTCGTCTTCAAGGCGCGCCAAGGGGCGCATACTCGTTGTATGTAACCCTTGGCGCAACACCGAAGACGGAGCCA
>JAUXBK010000220.1 GCA_030619405.1 Sedimenticola sp.
CCTGTTTTTCCCCTTGATTGGTGACATGCGTTGCTGCAGGTGGCTGCCCGGACGGCCAAGTCGCTGGTCATAGATGATGGAGTAGGCGAGTACCCGCTGGGTGTAAGTACGGGTCTCCCGGAATGGGATGCCCTCCACCCAAAGGTCTGCTGGCAGGACCTCATCGGGGAGCCATTTGCGTACCCGGTGGGGGCCTGCATTGTAAGCGGCCGTGGCGAGTACCGGATGATCATCGAGCTGTTTGAATACCCGCTGCAGGTAGGCGGTGCCCAGTTCGATGTTGGTTTCCGGTGTCAGCAGCGCTCGTCTTCCCGGAGAACGGCGCTTGATCCTGCGGGCGATGCTCTTCGCCGTGCGCGGCATCAGCTGCATTAGTCCCATGGCGCCCGCGGGTGATATCGCATCGCTGGCAAAAGCGCTTTCCTGACGCACCACGGCAAATATCCAGGCGTTGTCCATCTGACGTTTTTCAGACTCTCGGTCGATAGTCTTTCGGTGCTCCAACGGGAAGCGCAGGTTCAGGTCATCCCAGTAGCGGGCCCGTGCCAGGGTGAAAATGGCCTGGTCGTTCCAGCCCCAGTGCTGGGCCAGCTTCGCCGCCGTCTGCAACCCGGCGTCATTCAGGTTGCGGGTGGCGTAGCGCCACTCGCGGCGGGCGTCGATAAAACGCCCCAGTGCGAACAGCTCTTCCGCCCGGCGTACGCCCGGTTTCCGGGCCAGAGCGGTGGTCTGCTGTGTCGTGATCTCGAGCGGGTTATCGTTCAGCCGGTATGCCAGCCCGACCCGGTCTGCTGCCAGAAACCCAAAATAGCTGCGCTCCTCTGCCAGCTCGTGGTAGACGGCATCAGCCTGTTTCATTTTGCCCTCAGCCTCCAGGGCCCGCGCGTACCAGTAACGCCAGCGTTCCGTTTTTCTGCGCGTTTCCGGCAGGATCCCGATCCACTTCTCTACGTAGTCCCATTCCTGTCGGGCCAGGGCTGCTCTGATCCGGGCCTCCTGCAGCCGGGTGTCCCCGTTTTGTGGCGTCACCTGGTCCAGTCGTGGCAGCAACGCCGGGTGGTTGCTGCGGATCATGGCCAGTGCCAGGGCCCGTTCCGCCTGGTAGCGCTGTTCCGGGTCGAAAGGATAGTCGACGGCGAGTTTTTTCCATACGTCCCAGGCGCGGTCCACATCGCTTCTGGCCAGTTGCTTCAGCCCGTGCAGCAGGATTGCCTCACGGTAGGGGTGTTCGCGGCTGAAACCGGATGGCTCGCGTATCCCGCGTGGCTGGCCATGGATCTTCAGCCAGCGGTTCACCCACGCCTGATCATCGGCTGGCAGGAAACGCCCCAGGTAACGGGCCAGTCGGGTCTGGCCTGCCGCCATGGCCAGGTCGATTCGCTGCCAGACCAGTTCTGGCTTCAAACCGCCGGCTTCACGCCAGGCATCGAATACCGGGTCGCACTCATCGGGGCGGGAACGGCCGCTGAGCCAGAGGGATTCGGTCCCCTTCCAGGCAGTCCTGGAGCGCCCGGTCTCGATCAGGGCGCGCAGATAGAGGCAGCGTCGCCTGGGGCTTTTTTCCGGCTGGTAGTAGCGTACATACTCTGCCCACTCCTGGCGTTTCGCCAGCTGGTTCAGCCAGGAGTAGCGGAGCCTGCCGGCCAGGGGGGTGTCCGCATGGGTTTTCAAGAAATCGTCCACCCTGGAGTGATCGACTTTGGCCAGGTTCTGTTTCAGCTCCTGGAATTCCAGATAGGGGTGGAGTGGGTAATCCTTCAGTGAGGCCTTCAGCTCGCGATATTGAGCGAGAAGCCCCCCCTTCAGCGCTTTCTCCGCCGCCAGGAAACGCTCCCGCTCCTGTTGCCGGTCTCCCGCCGCCTGGGGACCCGCGGGCAGTATCATGGTCAACAGCAGTAGCAGCAGGGGTATCCGGATGGCTGGCGTCATTTTTGGTTTTCTCTACCTGGAGTGTGCCGATTGTATCGGGGGATTATAATCCAAATTGTACCCCTGTTGCATCGGCCGCACGTCGAAAAACTGTTGTCAGACACCGTGTTGCCCATTCGATTTACTGATGTCGGCTCCTGTGCCGGACACATTGCCCATCGTTTGGAATCCTCCTGTATTGCATGGTATTCCAGGATGGTCGGATACCGGGGAAGCTGATAACCTTGCTTCATGATTGATCGTAAACACAGAGGCAACACCGATGAGTGATAACGTTGAACAACTGGATATGGAGCTGAGCAGCGGCATTGCCGCTTTCGAAGGAAAGCACTTTGCCATCGCCGCCCAGATTCTCTCTCCCCTGGCGGATGGGGGAAACCCGGAGGCCCAGTATCGCATGGCCATCATGGCCCAGAACGGTCTGGGGATGACGGTCAATGAGCTGCTGGCCTATAAATATATGAAAGCGGCCGCCGGAGCCGGGATCGCCGTTGCCCAGCATGGGCTGGGGTTCATGTACCTCGAGGGTGAGTGTGTAGAGAAAAACGGTGCCAAGGCGGAGGAATGGTTCAAACAGGCCGCCGATCAGGGGCTGGCCGGTTCCCAGACCACCCTGGCCATGATGTACGAGCAGGGCCAGGGGGTGGAGAAGGACCCGGAGGAGGCCAAACGCTGGTACCGGCTGGCCGGCTTTGACGAGATGGGTTGATATGCCCTCCTACCGCTGACCGGTTGAGGTTTTGCGCCGCTGCCGCACGGCCTCCGCCAGCTCTTCCAGCAGTGGTGCACTCTCCTCCCAGCCGATACAGGCGTCGGTGATACTCTGGCCGTGGACCAGTTCCTGATCCGCGTACCACTCCTGACGCCCGGCAACCAGAAAGCTCTCTATCATGGCACCGATGATCCGATGATCGCCCCGCGCCACCTGCCCCGCCACGTCACGCCCGATATCGATCTGTTTCTGGTGCCGCTTGCGGCTGTTGGCGTGGCTGAAGTCGATCATCAGCCGGGGGACGAAGCCGGCGCTCTCCATCTCCTCCGAGGCGATATTGATACTCTCGGTGTCGTAGTTGGGCCGGGTGCCGCCGCGCAGGATGACATGGCAGTCGTCGTTGCCGCTGGTGGCGAAGATGGCAGAGAAGCCCTCCTTGGTCACTGACAGGAAGTGGTGTGGCTGGGAGGCGGAGCGGATGGCGTCCAGGGCGATCTTCAGGCTGCCGTTGGTGCCGTTCTTGAAGCCGAGCGGGCAGGAGAGGCCGGAGGCGAGCTCCCGGTGTCCCTGGCTCTCGGTGGTGCGGGCGCCAATGGCACCCCAGCTGATCAGGTCGGCAATGTACTGGGGGCTGATCAGATCGAGAAACTCGGTACCGGCAGGCAGCCCCACCTCGTTCAGGTCCAGCAACAGACTCCGGGCCAGTCGCAGTCCCTTGTTGATCTGGAAGGTCCCATCCAGATTGGGGTCGTTGATGAGTCCCTTCCAGCCGACCGTGGTACGGGGTTTTTCGAAATAGACCCGCATCACGATCAACAGATCCTCTTTCAATGACTCCTGCAGGGGCTGCAATCTCATCGCATATTTCCTGGCCGCCTCCGGGTCGTGTACCGAGCAGGGACCGATCACCACGATCAGCCGGTCATCCTCCCCAAGGATGATGCGGTGGAGTTCCTGCCGGGTCAGGAATACGGTCTCGGCGGCCTTGCTGGTGATGGGGAGCTCCGCCATCAGCTGAGCGGGTGAGATGAGTTCCCGGATACCCTGTATCCGGAGGTCGTCTGTCTGAGGTTGCATGGAGTAGGCCGATCTCTGGATAGCAAAAGAAAGAAACTCAGGGGAACCTTTAACCTAGATCCTGCAAGTGCTCACACGTACATAGCACGATCACTTGCAGGATCTAGGTTTAAATTATTCTTGCCGCAGCCTCCCAGGAGGTTTCATGGCTGATTATAAGGGGAAAAGGTCGCGGACGACAGGCAGATAGACCGGCCCCAGCAATTCTCGATATGGCAACATGCTACAAACATCTAACCAGCGGTTGTTACCACGAAGAACACGAAGCGCACGAAGAATTCTTGTTTTTAATGTTTTTTCGTGCGCTTCGTGTCCTTCGTGGTGATTCTTTTTCCACATTTAGAATTACTGGCCTCACGAGCAAAAGGCGACTTGCCGCCCCAAAATGGGCTAGAATAAAATGTTTTTGTACCACAAGTCTCCCCAGTATCAGAAATAATTCAGGAACTAGTACAGCAAATGCTAAGTCCCTACGAACAGAATGTAGGTTGGATTAGGCGCGCATCTCACTGATATATCAGGTTATCACATACTTATGAGCGCGCCGTAATCCGACACCCTGATAC
>JAUXBK010000095.1 GCA_030619405.1 Sedimenticola sp.
CCGTCTTCTGCGTTGTGCCAAGGGTTACATACAACGAGTATGCGCCCCTTGGCACGCCTTGAATACGAAGCCATATCCGGCGCAATTCTGGCATATTAATTTCTTCCGGTTGCCTAATCGCGCTGCCACCGGAGATGCGGCCCACGTATGTGCGCCAGCCGGCCACCTTGATCCCGGGAGTCTGCCAGATTCAGGTTACGGCATGCCTGAACAGCCGGCAAAAGTTGTCCCGGGTGAATGCGGCGACCTGCTCACTGCTGCTGCCCCTGAGTTCGGCGATGCACTCCGCGACCTTCACCACATAGCCGGGCAGGTTGGATTTACCCCGGTAGGGGACCGGGGCGAGATAGGGCGCATCGGTCTCGATCAGAATGCGATCCTCCGGCACCTTTTTTGCCACCTCTCGCAGGTCAGCGGCACTGCCAAAGGTGATAATGCCGGAAAAGGAGATATAAAATCCCATATCGAGGGCCTTTTTCGCCATTGCCCAGTCTTCAGTGAAACAGTGCATCACCCCACCGGCATCACGCGCCGCTTCGGACTGCATGATCCCGATGGTCTCCTCCCGGGCGGCCCGGGTATGAATGATGAGGGGTTTGCCACAGGCGCGGGCAGCCGCGATATGATTTCGGAACCGTTGCCGTTGCCACTCCAGGTCCCCCTCGCTGCGAAAGTAGTCGAGCCCCGTCTCACCGATGGCCACATTACGTCCGTGCTCCGCCAGTGCGGTCAGCTCCTCTGGTGCCGGCTCCCGGCGGTCCTGGTCATTGGGATGGACACCCACCGAAGTCGACACCTGTGGATAGGGCGCCACCAGCTCCATCATCCCGGGGTAAGACTCCAGATCGATAGAGACACAGAGCATATGCCCGATTCCGGCCTTCGCCGTTGCTGACATCAGCCGGGAAAAATCGTTATCGTAGGGTTCCAGGTTCAGGCGATCGAGGTGACAGTGTGAGTCAACCAGCATGGTGTTTCCTGATTCGCACCAATATTCAGCTTCAGACCAGAGGGCGTCATTCCGCCTGAAATACCGGAAACCAAGCCATTGGTGGGTATAAACGACATGTCCTGCTACATGGTGTGGGTGGGTCGATCCGACTGCAGCGCCCCCGCCAGGTAGGTCTCGATCTTGTTTCTGGCCACGCCGTCGCCCTGATCGCTGAACTGCACCCCGATGCCCGCCGCCCGGTTACCTTCGGCCCCGGTGGGGGTTATCCAGATGATCCGGCCGGCCACCGGTATCCGTTCCGTCTCATCCATCAGGGTCAACAGCATGAAGACCTCGTCTCCCAGCTTGTATTTTTTGTTAGTGGGAATGAACAGCCCACCATTCTTCACGAACTGCATGTAGGCGGCGTAGAGCGCATTCTTGTCCTTGATGGTCAGGGAGAGAATGCCCTGCCGGGCAGGTGGAACCTTGGAAACTGTCATCGCTTTTTCCGTTTCAACATTCTGCCTGCTGCAGCGACCTCCAGCAGTACACTTTCTATCAACATCAGACTGTTGAGCTGGGACCCCAGTGTTCGGGTCGCTTCATACACCTTGTCCAGCAGCTCATACAATGTCTTGAATTCTAGCGCATTTCCGATGGCCTGCAAGCGTTTTCTCTGATCCGGGTTAATCAGACCCGGGGGTTCCGGGGCTGATTTCAGACGTAGCACATCGATCAGCCAGCCGGCGCACCAGCTCAGAACGCTGTCCAGTTCCAGCCTGCTCCAGTGGTCAGCGACAGTCACTGGGTCATTGCGCCCAGCCAGAACACCGGCAAACTCATCCAGCAGTTGTCCCCGCAGCGTCAATACCCCCTCATCCGCCAACTTCTCGGCATGCAGCGGGGCACCGCAGGCAAGATCCAGCAACAGCTTGGCATCCAGCCCTCCGACACGGCCCACCAGCCACTGGGCGGCCGACTCTCTTGCAGGTGCCCGGATTTTGATCGTCTGACAGCGACTGCGAATGGTTGCCGGCAACTGCCCCGGCCGGCTGCTGACCAGCATGATCAGGGTCCAGGCCACCGGTTCCTCCAGGGTCTTCAGCAGACTGTTGGCTGCCGCCATATTGAGCGCATCGGCCGGCTCTATCACCACCACCTTGTAACCACCGGCCTGGGCGGTCAGGCCACTCCGGCTGATGTACTCCCGGATGCTATCGATGGGGATCACCTTGCCCGGCTGTTCCTGTGTGATCCGGAGATAGTCGGGGTGGGTACCCACCTGGAACAGATGGCATCCCCGGCAATGACCACAGGGCAGACCGCCATCATCGGGGGCACTGCACAGCAGGGAAGCCGCCAGATTTTTGGCAAACCCCCCTTTTCCAAGCCCAGCGGCACCGGTAACCAGCAGCGCGTGGGGCAGTCTGCCTGCCCGTCGCGCCTCCTGAACTCGTTTCCAGTCGGCCTGTTGCCAGGGCAGTATCATCACGCGAAACTCAACAGGATCGCTGCCCTGATCTGTTCCTGTACCTTGAGCAGAGGGCGTGAAGCATCGATTATTCGGATCCGCTCCGGCTCCCGTTCCGCGAGCCTGAGATAGGTGCCCCTTACCCGGGTGAAGAACTGCTCCGTTTCGCGCTCGAAACGATCGGGCGCAGAGCGCCTGCCTGCCCTTTCCAGCCCCAGCGCGGCCGGCAGGTCGAGCAGCAAGGTGAGATCGGGCTGAAACGTACCCTGCAGCCACTGTTCCAGGGTGCGGATACGTTGCCACCCGATCCCCCGGCCGCCACCCTGATAGGCATAAGATGCGTCGGTAAAACGGTCACACAGCACCCAGGTACCGGCAGCGAGCGCCGGCCGGATCTTCCGGGTCAGATGCTCGGCCCGGGCGGCAAACATCAGCAGCAGCTCCGTCTCCTGCGCCATTCCGGTATGGCGGTGACCGAGCAACACTCCCCGGATCTCCTCCCCCAGTGGCGTCCCACCCGGCTCGCGGGTCAACAGTACCTCTCTGCCCATGGTCTGGAGCAGACCTTTGACGTACTTCAGGTTGCTGCTCTTGCCCGCGCCCTCGATCCCCTCGAGGGTGATAAAGTTGCCTTGCCTGGCACTCATGAGCCCCTGCCCCGTTCGTGTCGCTTCAGCTGATATTTCCGCACCGCCCGGTTGTGGGCTTTGAGGGTGTCGGAAAATTCATGGCTGCCGTCCCCTCTGGCCACGAAATAGAGGTTGTTGCCGGGTGCCGGGTGCAGCACCGCCCGGATCGCCTCCGCGCCGGGCATGGCGATGGGTGTCGGGGGGAGCCCCTTGTGCAGGTAGGTATTGTATGGCGACTCAGCCTTCAGATCCTTGCGCCGGATGTTACCGTCAAACGCCGCTCCCATGCCATAGATCACGGTGGGGTCGGTCTGCAGTTTCATGCGTCGCTTCAGCCGGCGGATGAATACCCCGGCAATCAGCGGACGTTCCATCGCCAGCCCGGTCTCCTTTTCCACGATGGAAGCCAGGATCAGGGCCTCATAGGGGCTGGCCAGGGGCAGTCCCGGCTCTCGTTTCGCCCACTCTTGGTCCAGCAGTCTCTGCATCGCATCATAAGCGCGGCGGAGGAAGGCCAGATCTGCGGTGCCGCGGGGAAAGTGGTAGCTATCGGGCAGGAATCGCCCTTCCGGGTGCTCCCCCGCATGTCCCATACGCTCCATGATCTCTGCTGCAGACAACCCTTCCAGGGTGTGCTTGAGCACCGGTTCACTCTCCAGTTCATCCAGCACCTGGTCGAAAGTCCACCCTTCCACCAGAGTCAGGGAATAGCTGACCACCTTTCCTGCCGCCAGCTGCTCCAGGAGCTGCCTCGGTGTGGTGCCCTGTCCGATCCGGTACTCCCCGGCCTTGATCTGCTGCGCCGACCCATCCCAGCGGGCCCATACCCTCAGATAGAGTGGGCGTTCCAGCAGGCCCCGCTGGTACAGGTCAGTGGCCAAGGTGCGCACGGTCGAGCCGGGTTCCAGCTGGTAGAGCACCCCTTCCCGGGGCAAACCGAGGGGGGCATCGACAAAGTTGCGAAAGTCCATCAGTAACCAGGCAAGCGCGAAACTTGCTGCAATAACAATGACGCCAAGGATACGGTGCATGTTTTAAACGGTTGCCGAAAAAGAAAAAGGGTGGAATAGATATTCCACCCTCTTATTCAGCCCGAGCCCCACTTGGGTCGTTACCTCAACAAGGAAGTCAATCACCCAGGCGTCGAAACGCCAGCGTCCCGTTGGTTCCGCCGAAACCAAACGAGTTGGAGATGGCCACTTCGATCTTCATCTCACGGGCCGTGTTGGGGACATAGTCCAGATCGCATTCCGGATCCTGGTTCTCCAGATTGATCGTGGGAGGTGCCACCTGATCCCGGATCGCCAGTATGGTAAAAACCGCTTCTGCCCCTCCCGCTGCACCCAGCATATGGCCGGTCATCGATTTGGTGGAGCTGACAGCGATCTCGTAAGCATGCTCGCCAAAGGCTCCCTTGACCCCTTCGGACTCCGCCAGGTCGCCTGCCGGCGTAGAGGTACCGTGGGCATTGATGTAATCCACCTGATCGGTGTTCAGTCCGCCATCCGCCAGGGCCAGCAGCATGCAGTCCCGAGCCCCATCACCGTTGGGTGAGGGGGAAGTCATGTGATAGGCATCCGAGTTCATTCCCACACCGGCCACCTCAGCGTAGATGGTCGCACCCCTGGCTTTTGCGTGCTCGTACTCCTCCAGCACCAGCACGCCCGCACCGTCACTGAGCACGAATCCATCCCGGCCGCGGTCCCAGGGTCGGCTGGCAGCCTCCGGGTCATCGTTGCGGGTGGAGAGCGCGCGCGCTGCGGCAAAGCCACCCAGCCCGACCGGCGAAGTGGCCATCTCTGCTCCACCCGCCACCATGATATCCACATACCCGTGACGGATCAGCCGCGCCGACTCACCGATGTTGTGACTGCCGGTGCTGCAGGCGGACACGATGGAATAGTTGGGTCCCTTCAGACCGTATTTGATGGAGAGATTTCCCGCCACCATATTGATGATGTTTGCCGGCACGAAGAATGGTGAGATCTTGCGCGGCCCTTTATCGAGGTAAATGTGATAGTTGTTCTCGATCCCCGTAATGCCACCGATGCCGGCACCGATCGCGACGCCGATACGCCGTGCATTCTCTTCCGTCACCACGATCCCGGCATCTTCCATCGCTTGACAGCCGGCGGCCATCCCGTAATGGATGAATTTATCCATTTTCCGGGCATCTTTCCTGGTGATGTACTCCGTAATGTCGAAGTCATAGATCGGCCCGCCAAAGCGAACGCTGAAAGATTCCACATCGAAATGAGTTATCGGCCGGATTCCGCTCTTGCCGGCAAGGATATTGTCCCATGCCTCTTTGACCGTGTGCCCGACGGGCGACACGATCCCCAGCCCGGTTACAACAACCCTTCTTTCAGACATTTAACATCTACCTTCTTATATTCCATGAGCATCGACCCCATGCAAAAAAATATCTGCACACCACTCGCGTGCGGCAGTATGGGCCAGCCCGGGTCGCCTTGTGATGATCAGCTACCGTGTGATTTGATGTAGTCGACGGCGAGCTGCACCGTAGTGATCTTCTCGGCCTCTTCATCCGGGATCTCCGTCTCGAACTCCTCTTCGAGTGCCATCACCAGCTCAACCGTGTCGAGCGAGTCTGCGCCCAGGTCGTCAACGAAAGAGGCCTCCATCGTCACTTCGTCTTCGGTGACACCCAGTTGTTCGACGACAATTTTCTTAACCCGTTCTTCCACAGAGCTCATTTTTTCAGCTACCTCGTCAGATATTTAACATGGTCCCATCGGACACAGATGGGCTATTGTATTCATAAATCCGGAAAGTTAAAAGTAAATAATAGTTTGACTTCCCCGCTCCAGATCGGTCTGTTTTATAATATTTACAATATATTACCACACACCATTACACGCAATTTGCAGATCCGGATCACAGACGTTCAGCAAACGGCAGCAGCCCAAGATGATCACGCCATGTACATGCCGCCATTCACGTGCAATGTTTCGCCGGTAATGTAGCCGGCATGGTCGGAGGCCAGGAAAACCACCGCGTTCGCGATCTCTCCAGGATCACCAAGCCGGGCCATCGGAATACTGGTCAGGAGCGCCTCTTTCTGGACCTCCGGCAACCCGCGGGTCATGTCGGTGTCGATGAACCCCGGGGAGACGACATTGACCGTTATCCCCCTCGAACCCACCTCCCGAGCCAGGGACTTGCTGAAACCGATCATGCCGGCTTTGGCCGCCGCATAGTTACTCTGGCCGGGGTTTCCAGTAGCGCCCACCACTGAGGCGATATTAATGATACGCCCCTTCCGTGCCTTCATCATGGCGCGCAGGCAGGCCTTGGAGAGCCGGTAGACGGAGGTCAGATTGGTCTCGATAATGGCACTCCACTCCTCTTCCTTCATTCGCATCAGGAGATTGTCGCGGGTGATCCCCACATTGTTCACCAGGATCGTCGGAGCGCTATATCTCTCCGTCATGGATTTCAGCAGAACAACCACCGAATCGGCATCAGTCACGTTCAACACCATACCGCCACCATTGATGCCGGCCGCCTCCAGACGGGCGGAAATGGCATCTGCACCTGCCTGCGACGTGGCGGTACCAACTACAGTGGCACCTTCCTTTCCCAACGTCTCTGCAATCGCACTGCCGATACCACGGCTGGCTCCTGTAACCAGGGCGATCTCATTGTTCAGCATGCATACTCTCCGCTATCCGGCGGGAAGATGGATAACCTGCACCCGCCTAATTAATTCTTATAAATCAGTACGTTGCAAGCACAGAACCCCAAGTGAAACCGCCACCGAAGGCCTCCATCAACAGAGTTTCACCGCGCTTTATCCTGCCATCACGAACGGCTGTATCCAGCGCCATCGGCACCGATGCGGAGGAAGTGTTCCCATGTTCTCCCACGGTAACCACCACCTGATCCATCGACATCCGCAGTTTTCTAGCTGTGGCGTGAATGATACGTATATTTGCCTGATGCGGGATCAACCAATCGATATCCGACTTTTCCAGGTCGTTGTATGCCAGGGTCTCATCGACGATACGCCCCAGGGTATTGACCGCCATCTTGAATACTTCGGCCCCCCGCATCTCCACGAATGCAGTCGCTTCCCGCAACTCATCATAGCCATTGGAGACACCACCCGAAACCTGCAGTAATCCGGCGTAGGCACCGTCTGCGTGCATGTGGGTGGAGCGGATACCCGGCTCCTCAGATGCCTCGAGCACCACCGCGCCGGCGCCGTCCCCGAACAACACACAGGTGGTCCGGTCCTGCCAGTTCAGGATCCTGGAAAAGGTCTCTGCACCCACTACCAGTGCGCAACGGGCACTGCCGCTCTTTATCAGGCTGTCGGTTACACCCATTGCATAGATGAAACCGGTGCAGACGGCCTGCACATCGAAGGCCGCAGGACCGTGGATGTCCAGCCTGCTCTGAAGCAGACACGCGGTACTGGGAAACACCTGATCCGGGGTGGTGGTGGCCACCACAATGAGGTCGATATCCGAAACGCTCTTTCCGGCCGCCTCGATTGCCCGGCGGGAGGCCTTTTCCGCCAGATCACAGGTGGTTTCGCCATCTGCTGCAATGTGGCGCTTGCTGATGCCTGTCCGTTCCCGGATCCACTGATCCGTGGTGTCCACCATCGCTTCCAGGTCGTGGTTGGTCAGCACCTTTTCCGGCAGGTAGGTGCCAGTACCGACAATCCGGGAGTAGATCACGCGCTGGCCCTTTTATCCAGTTGCGCCTCGACGCCCTGGGAAATTCGTTCTGGCACATGGGCCAAGACTGCCTTACAGGCAATCTTGATAGCGTTCTCGAACGCCAGTGCATCGGCACCGCCATGACTCTTGATCACGATACCGCGCAGGCCGAGAAGACTCGCCCCATTGTAACGTCTGGGGTCGATCCGACGGCGGAAGCTCTTCAGTATGGGCATCGCCACGAGCCCGGCAGCGCGGGTCAGCAGACTCTGCCGAAAACCCTGCTTCAGGTGAAAGCCGATCATCTTGGCCAGCCCTTCCGAACTCTTCAACGCCACATTGCCTACGAATCCGTCGGACACTACCACGTCTGCGCCTCCCTGATAGATATCATTGCCTTCCACGTAGCCGATATAATTGAGGGAGCTGTTCACCAGGAACTCATGCGCGCGTTTCACCTGCTCGTTGCCCTTGATCTCCTCCTGACCGATGTTCAGGAGCCCGATACGGGGATTGGGAACTTCCTCCAGCGAGGCGGCCAGTTCACTGCCCATGACTGCAAACTGGAACAGGTGCTCCGCCGAGCAGTCCACATTGGCGCCGAGATCCAGCATCCAGGTGTGCCCTTCGATGGAAGGCAACGCACTGATGATGGCCGGCCGGTCCACATTGGGCAGCATCTTCAGCACGAAGCGGGCGGTCGCCATCAGGGCCCCGGTGTTGCCGGCACTGACGCAGGCGTCCGCCCTGCCCTGCTTGACCAGATCGATGGCGACCCGCATGGAAGAGTCCTTCTTGCCCCTGAGTGCCCGGGAAGGCAACTCGTCCATTCCGACTTCCTGGGAGGCATGATGGATCCTGAGTCGTCCTCCATCGATCCTCTGATTGAGATAGCCGCTGATCACCTCCGTGCGACCGACCAGGATCAACTCCACATCATCGTGCTTGCGGAGATAGCGGAGTGCAGCAGGAACCACTATTTCAGCACCATGATCCCCCCCCATCGCATCCAGGGCGATGGTGATGTCTTTACGTTTTGTCATCGGTTATCCATCATTGACAACGCACAATCGCTCCTGGGGGGAACCATCGGATGCGACGGTAAAGTAAACATGAAATGGGTCTTATCCACTCTTACCCGCCATCACCTTACGACCACGATAAAAACCGTCCCGGCTAACGTGATGGCGCAGATGGGTCTCGCCGGAAGTCTGGTCGATAGAGAGAGTCTCTGAAGAGAGACTGTCGTGTGAACGGCGCATACCGCGTCGGGAAGGGGTTTTCCTGCTCTTTTGCACAGCCATTGGTTCAAGCTCCTGAAATAATACCTAGATCCTGCAAGTGCTCACACTCACATAGCACAAGCTCTTGATCCGTATAGCGATATTTGCTCCCTTGGAAATCACAATAAGGATTCCACTCGGTCGCAAATTCGCTCTACGA
>JAUXBK010000122.1 GCA_030619405.1 Sedimenticola sp.
CCTACGCCCAAAGCAGCGCCCACCCGCCGCGCCAATCGAATCCGAAGGGTTGCCGGCGCTCTGGCGGCAGCCGTCGCCATCGCCGTCGCCGGCTTTACGTTTCATAACAGTACCCGGAAAGCGGCGAGCCGAGACAAGACAACCGGAGTCGAGCCAGCCACGGTCTCTGCAGACATGGAAACTCCCAAATTGACGATCTACGAACTGCGCGCACCGCAGGGCAGCAACTGTGCCGCGGTACGGTTTGGGAAGGCAGAGCCTGAACGCATCGAACTCCCCCCCGCCTCTTCCGGAAACTACACATCCACCGGTATCGATATGCTCTGCGGCCTGGCGTTCAAGCTGACCGGTTCGGTCAACGATGCTCGGCTGAAACTTGAAACCCGCTTCATCGATGGCGACGACTATTTCGAAAGCAGCACGCTCTTCCCCCTTTCACCACAAATACAACCCGGGCCCGAGGCGAACTGGCGGGTGATCTTTCCAAGGCGCTTTCGAAAAGGATTCCGGTATGAAATCACGACCGGCACCCGTTCCGGTGAGCCACAACCCATCCTTCACACAGGCAATTGACCACCTCCCACCCTGCCCTTTTACCTTTTACCCACGAGTAGGGTGGATTAGCGGCGCAACGGCAGAGGTTTTTCGCTCGGCACCACGATATGAGCGCCGCGTAATCCACCACTTACAGATCCCTCGCCAGCCGAACCCCCAGCCGCTCGTTCCGGTAATCGGGCCCGTACCCGACACGGCTCACGGCACGCAGATCTTCCGGCGTGTTGCCCCAACTCCCCCCGCGCACCACCCGCCGCTCACAGGTTCCACTCTCCCAGGCCGACCCATTCCCGGGGGCACCCTCATAGCTGTAGTGCCAGCAGTCCCGGGTCCATTCCCAGACGTTGCCGTGCATATCGTACAGACCGAAGGCGTTGGGCCGGAAACTGCCCACCGGCGCGCTCCGCTCATCGTCCCAGCGGCTGCCACACCCGTCACAGTTGGCCCGTCCTCTGCCGATGTCGTCCCCCCAGCTGTAATTCGTCGCACTCCCCGCGCGGGCCGCGTATTCCCACTCCGCCTCCGTCGGCAGATGGTAGTGCCACCCGGTCCTGCGGTTCACCGCCTCGATGAAGGCCTGCACGTCGCCCCAGGAGACTTCCACCACCGGGCAGTCGCCGCACCTGGAGAACCCTGCAGGATCGTCGCCCATCACCATCCGCCACTGGGTCTGAGTCACTTCATATCGGCCCAGCAGAAAGGGCGCTATTGCGACCGGGTGCACCGGCCTCTCGCTGCTCCCACCATCGTCGGCGCCCATGCGTAAACTGCCGCCAGGGATCCTCACCATCTCACCCGCCAGCCGCATCTCTTCCCACGCTTGTGAAATCGTCTGGTAGAGCGGGTCGTCCGGATAGTCGTCGATGTTCAGCCGCTCCAGGGGCTTTCCCTGCCCCGGTTTCCAGTTGAAACCCGCTGCCAATACCGAAGAACACCCCAGAACTATCAGCAGCGGCAACAGCCAGCGGAGGCAGCGGGCGCTTTCGACCGGGTGTCTCTTGTCGGCAGCGGTTGGATGGTCGTTCATTGCGCCTCGACGGTGAGCGCCAGGGTCGCCTGATTCAGCCGGGTATCCGGGATGCCGCGCATGATGGTGTTGAGGTCCTCCAGTGAATTCACCGCCAGCGGGACCAGGTCTTTCGCCACGATCTCCCGTGGCAGTTGCCGGGTGACGTCACGATCGAACAGGTAACAGCGAACGTACTCGGGGCCGGCCGGCGGGTGGAGGGTAAAGACGAAATCCATCGACTCGTCGGGCAGTTGCAGCGCCTGTTGCGGCGAGATGTACGGGTCACGGTGATAACGGTTGGGGAAAATGCGGGTGATGACCGGGCGGCCACGCCGGTAGTAGGCATCGAAGCAGTAGAGATAGCCGCCCGCCTCCCCGGCCTGCAGGGTGAGACGCATCTCGTCGCCGATCCTGTAGACGGGCCTTAGGCCCCGGTCACTGCTCAGGTAGAGGGAGTTGGGCCCCAGGTGGTCATTCTCGCCCGGTTTCTGCAGTGGCGGCCTGGCCGCGGCGCGCAGCCGCTTCGGTATGGAGTCGCCGGCGATTCGCACCTGATGGACCCGTCGTAGATCATGCCCTTTCAACGAGACCCGCAGCTCGATATGGTCCTTGAAAGCCCAGTACTGCCCGCCGAGGAGGTAGCTGTTCTCCGGCAACTCCCCCCGCTTCTCCGCCTCCAGGTAGTCGTTGGCGCTGTGAGCGGGGTAGCGGCCCAGGCGTTGTTTCACCAGCACATCCAGGCGCTGCATCAGATAGTACCCCAGGCGGGTCTGGATGCCGCTCTTCTCGAACAGGATACCTCCCCGGTACAACCGCTGGATCGAGAGGCGGTCTGCCGTCAGTTTGTCGGCCAGCAGCGCCAGTGCCGGTTCGAGTTCCAGCGCCGGCGCCGGCGGCAGGCGATAGTCCAGGGTGCGGGTGGGCGTCTTCGCCAGCACCCGCCCGGTGGCGGGGCTGGCGCTGCTGTAACCGAGCAGCACCTGGTCGCCGATCAGCTCCAGCTGGCCATAGATCAGAATGTCCGCCTGCTGCCGGCGGACATAGCGGGTAAAATCCTCGATCTGGCCGAATTCGTTGGCATCCGCGGCGATCTTCTGCAGTGCCGCCCGTGGCACGAAGCGAAAACGGCCGGGGAAACGCTCGCGGATCGCCTGCTCCAGGGAGTCGTTGAAGCGGTTGGCGTCCGTCAGGGGAATCGGCGACTCACGGGCGGTGAAAGGGCGGATGGCGATCTTCTGTCTGGCGGGCTCACTAACCAGCAATGCTTCGGCAAAGGTCTGGAAAGCGGCTTCGCTGTGGATCGGCGCGATGCTCTGTTGGCTGCAGCCACTGATCGACAGCAGGCCAGCTATCAGGAGGAGCATGGCCCCAACACAACCGGAGAAAGGTTTCATGCTCGAATATTTCACCTGAATCTCCTGCATCTTGCATTCCACTGTGCATTGAACACATCAGACCCGGTGATGCATTCTTTTTACATTTCCAGCCAGTTCTCCACGATTAATCCAGGTACCCGGGAGAACTCACTGACATTGGCAGTTATCACAGCACAATCCAGCGCCAGGGCATGGGCAGCAATGAACATATCATTAGGCCCTATAGGGATCCCCTGCTTCTCCAGGTATGCTCGCAGTTCCCCATAACGACGATCCACCGGTTCCTCCAGAGGCAGTATCTCCAAAGCCGAGAGAATCGCCTCCAGTTGGATGGTCAATTGCTCTGAGCCACGCTTGATGGCACCAAAGCGCAACTCACCCGCCACAATGAGACTGGTGCAAATGCTTTTCTCTCCCTCCAATGCAATCCTCTTTGCGACCGTGCCTTGAGGGTGACGCACCAAATCCGAAAGGATATTGGTATCCAACAGATAACGGGGCTTCAAGTTCAAAACTCCACGTCATCCAGTGGCAGTAATGTTTCATCCACATCAGGAAAACTTTCATCCAATGGTTCCAGTTTGGCAAGCAAGGCAAGAAGCCTCCCTTTCCTTACGGGCTCCACGATCAGTCTATCTCCTTCTTTACGAATAATCGCTTCATCACCCGCCAACTCAAATTCTCGAGGAATACGCAATGCCTGGTTGCGGCCATTACGAAATAGACGAACATGCCTTTCATAGTGCATAGTCATCACCATCTATCATCAAGCATATGTCTAAACATATGCCATAAAAAAGGCCATGTCAAAGAGAGTGGCGTGCAGTCATCTCATGGAGAATCGCCTTGAGTTTGGTGCGCCGCTACCTCTACGAATCAATACCCGATCAACACCCGCGGCTGCCCCTTCACCTGCGGGTTCTGCGGTTGTTCATGCAGGCGCAAAGCCTTGCGGTTCACCTCGCGGGCCAGGTACTGCTGCAATTCACCGGTGTCGACCTCATTGTTGTGGTTGCTGTCCGCCTCCCCCGAGAGCCCCTTCAGCAGATAGAAGGTAAGCAGGCTGTGACCGCTCTGATCGTCCATGAAGGCCGTCTGCCGGCCGCTGGCGGCGCTGATGATCACCGATCGCTCCGGGGCCTGCAACCGCTTCGGCTCGGCCAGGATCGCCTTTACCGCCTGCAGCGCCTGGCCCGACTTGGAGCTGCCGGAATAGCAGGCATCCAGCACCACGGTGAGCGACCGGGCATCGAGCCGGGCCAGCTGCTGCAGCATCTCGTCCCGGGAATAGCCGTTGATGTCGGCGGTCTCGGGCCGCGCGTCGGCCGGCAGCAGGCGGGCATCGGTACCCACCGGCATCCCGTGACCGGAGTAGTAGACGAAGAGGTCGGTCCGCCCCGGGGTCACCCGGTTGCGCAGCAGCTTCTGGAAGATGCCGTCCATGACCCCCTTGGTGGCATCCTCCTCATAGATGATATTCTCCGGCGTCACCCCGTAACTCTCCACCAGAAACTGCTTCACCGCCTTGGCGTCATTGAGTGCATAGTAGACTGGTGGAATCCCTCTGCCATACTTGCGGTTGCCGATAACGACGGCCACCATATCCGGCTCCCGCGAGCGGGCCGGCCTGAACTGCCAGGCGGTAGTCATCTTCAGGCCTTTGTACTCCTCACCGGCCTGGCCGCCCATCTCCGCCAGTTCCTGGCGGTTGCGTTCGATCTGGGCCTGCAGCCGGGCGCGCTCCTGCTCCTTCAGGCGCTGCAGCTGGGCCTCCCGCTTCCTGCGCTCAAGTTCGGCCAGCTCCTGGCGCTGTTTCGCCAGCACCGGGTCGTCCTCGAACTTCAGCGCCCCCTGGAAGTGCTGGGCGTTCTCCGACAACAGTTCCTCGGTATCGAGCCGCTCCGGCGTCAGCAGAGAGATGGCCGCACTCTGCGGCAGCTCCGCCTCGGCCAGCTGCACGCTCACCGGCAGGGACTCGTAGATCTCCTCGGTCAGCTCCGCGAGATAGGGCTGACCGTTGAAGCGGGCCCGGACCCGGGTCAGTCTGATGCGGTCATCGACGATATCGAAGTCCAGCAGGGGCTCCACCCGCTCGATCGATGCCTTGAACACCCTCGCCTCGGAGAGCGGCACCTGGATGCTGATCCGTTTGTCGAAGTTACCGTTGGCAGAGACCAGACGCGCATTGAACAGCTCCCGGTCCGCGTCGTAGCGGGGATCGACGAAGCGGGGCTCGCCGAACACCGCGCCCATCGCCTCACCCAGGAAATAACGCTTCATCTCCGGGATCCGGGCCCGGCGCTTCTGCTTCTCCCCTGCGACGTTGGCGTTGTAAGCCTCGACCGCCTGGTTGAATGCCGCCACCTGCTCCTGATAACGCCTTTCGATCTGCCGGATCTCCTGCGCCCGATCCGCCTTGGCCTGGGCCACCCGCTCCCGGAACATGGCACTGGACTCGAACTCCCCCTTCACCAGGGTGGGCAGCGGCGGCAGTGACCTCTTTTTCGGCACCGGACGGTCGAACTCCTGCCGGCGACCGGGCTGTTTCATCCAGGCCTGCAGCTTCTCGTTGGCGATCCGTGCCACCGCGGTAAAGGGGGAGCCGATCTCCCGCTGCAACGCCTGCAGCGGCTCGAAACCGGGGTGCCTGGCCACTGCGGTGGCGATCACCCCTCTGGCCGCCTCCATGTCCTGATCTTCCAGCAGACTCAGCGCATAGTTGTAGGCTGCCACCGCACTGCCCGGGCAGCTGCGGTAGAGCGCGCCCCAGTCGGGTCCTGAACCCCCTTTGCCGATCTGGTCGACAGCGATAGAACCTGGTTTGCATGCGGGCTTTTTCCGCATCTGCTGCACTGCAATGGGTTTCCTGGCCTGACTCGCGTTATGTTGGGAAGGGTTGGGAACAGGCTGTGCAACCGGCTTCCTGGCTTGATTTGTGCTCTGTTGGGAGGGGGTGGGAGCAGACTGCGCCTTGCTTGGCTGAGTTCTTCTCGCTGGCTGGGAGCTACAGCCAGCCACAGAAATCGCCAGCAGAATCAAAAGGCCGGCTCGGGTGATGAAGAAAGGGAGGGTATTGCTGCCTGCCATGATCGACTTTCCGTTTTGCGGTGGATGCTGCGACCCATTATGAGAAACTTAGAGGCGCTTTTCAAAGCGGCACTCTTCCAACCACCATAGCGGCAACTGACGCTACACCCGTAGGGCGCAATAGTGCAGCGTATTGCGCCGGATGGAAACCACATCAGACAATCGTCGACCCCCACCCCGTAGGGCGCAATAGCGCAGCGTATTGCGCCGAACGATGCCCCCGATTCCGGGCAGCGATTCCGGGGACAGTATACTAAACCCCTATTCCCGTATGCCGATCAAGAAGGAATCGTGATGGCAAGAATAGCGCGCGTTGTTGCACCAGATCACCCACACCACGTGACGCAACGTGCAACCGGCGTCAGCAGACCTTACGAGGCGTTCTTCGGGCTAACGGATGGCCCGGGGAGTTGAGTGTTTTCGACGGGGTCCATGGTGGGCACCGAGTACGGCGCCCACCCTACCGGACTGGGTTGCACAAAGCCGTACAGATGGGGTAGATTAGCCGTATCAATGACACGTTACACGCGAGTCAAATGGAATCATGGAAACCCACAAACTGACCGTCCGGCTTCCGGTGGACGAGGTTGCATTCGTTAAACGGTATGCCAAGCAGCATGGCGTCACGGTTACCGAAGTGCTGCACCGCTACCTGGATCGTCTGCGCAATGCCAGTGCGCATGAGGTTCACCCCGAGGTGGCTGGCCTTGCGGGGATTCTGCCGGCCGACATGGACGCCCGGGACGAATACCTTCGGGCCATGCAGGACAAACACCAGTGAGGGTGCTTTTCGATCTGAATGTCGTGCTCGACGTTGCGCAAAAGCGTGAGCCACATTACAGAGCCTCGGCGGTGGCCTTGAGCCAAGCGGTTGCCCACCGTGTTATCGGCATGGTTCCTTGCCATGGCGTGACGACATTGCATTATCTGATTACGCGATACGTCTCCAGCGACAAAGCGGACGAGGTTACGGACTGGATACTGAGCCATTTCCAGGTTGCGGTCGCCGGCAGTACCGAGTTGATCCGCGCGCGTTCACTGAATACGAAAATGCAGGATTTCGAGGATGCAGTCGTGGCAAGCAGCGCAGAGGCCGCTGATTGTGATCTGATCGTTACTCGCAATATCGGGGATTTTCCTTCATCCCCCGTACGTGCGGTGACTCCGCTGGAATTCATCGAGGGCCTACCCGAGTAAGTCCGCGGTCGGGTCTTGAATCGTACCTTACGCACGGATCAAGACCAGACTCTAGGAGGCTGTCGGATTATGGGGGCTCGTAGCGAGGGAGTGGGATGTAGAGCGCCGGGGCCCCTGCCCGGTTGAATCGTCCGCCGTACCGTTTCGCACCGTCACCCGACAGCGGGTCGAAGGGCCAGAACGGGTTGTGAGCGCGATAGGCCACTCCCTGAAGCCGGCGACTCATCAGGCATAACCGCCCTCTGCAATGCGATCGAGTATTTCTTTGCCGGGTACCAAGTGGAGAGTTGATAGCTCCTGGCGCTGGTGAAGACCACGCCGCTGGTGATCCCTGAGCGGGTCGCCTTGGTCCTGAGCATGGCGGGGCTCACGTTCCGGAACAGCAGGCCCTTCTGGGTGCGGCCCGAAATGCAGGCGTCCAGCACCAGGGCGGTGACAGCGAGGGTAAGCCCTTTCAGGGGGATAGGTGGATTCTATTGTTTCATGCTTCCTGATCGCCTGATTGGTATGTGATCGGGTCAGAGGAGGCCGAAGCCTCCGTCTGCCCACAGAACCGTGCGTACGGGTCCGTACACGGCTCCTCACGCAAGCGATATCCAATGATGAAGCTCAAACCAATGCGCTTTCCCCCCGGGCTTTGGGATTTCCACCCACCGCACCGGAGAGGGTTTGTAAGTCCAGCTTTCCAGTTCCTCTTTCAGCTGGCTTAGCTCTTCGCTCAGACGCGATTCGAACTCGGCAATCGTTATCCCGTCAACTC
>JAUXBK010000121.1 GCA_030619405.1 Sedimenticola sp.
CTATCTAAATCAATAGAAGTTTCGTAGGGTGCGGTGAGCTTGCGAACCGCACCGGGGGAGGCTGCCCACCCTGAGGTTGGTGCGGTTCGTTCCTCACCACACCCTACGTATCAAGCGCTCGGTTTTGTCCGGGGGAGGGCGAACGATGACTGGAACAGGGCAGGTAAAGAGATATGTCGAAAAAGGAACCATTTTTGTTTTTTCGTTGCTGATCTGTGTTTACGGCTACGCAGATACAACAGCCGATGGTTACCACCGTCTCCGTCAGGGGATGATCGAAGAGATCGAAGCGGATGTACGCGCCACCTCTCTCTATATCGACAAGGAGGCATTGGACGATCGGGTAATGCGAATCATGGGGGAGGTCCCGCGGCATGAATTTGTACCTGATAATGCCAAACCCCATGCCTATGAGAACCGCCCTCTGGCCATCGGCCACGGTCAGACTATCTCCCAGCCCTATATCGTCGCACTGATGACCGACCTGCTGCATCCCAAACCCGATCACCGGGTGCTCGAGGTGGGAACCGGATCCGGATATCAGGCAGCGGTGCTCGCCGGCCTGACAGAGCATGTCTATACCATGGAGATCATAGAGGAACTGGCTGCAGAGGCCGCCGCGCGGATCAAGCGACTGGGCTATGACAACATCGACTCCCGGATGGCGGATGGGTATTATGGCTGGGAATCCGCGGCGCCCTTCGATTCGATTATCGTGACCGCCGCATCCGATCATGTTCCGCCACCGCTGGTCAAGCAGCTGAAACCGGGCGGCCGCATGGTAATGCCGGTCGGCGGTCGGTTTCAGGTTCAGCAGCTGATGCTGATCGAGAAAGACCAGGAAGGCGGGATCAAGACCCGCCAGATCCTGCCGGTACGATTTGTACCGTTGACAGGCGGTCACTGACGCCCTGCGCTGATAGATTCAACACAGATTCACCGAACTATGCGCACCAAATCTTCGCCACCGGTCTATTCTGTGCTTCTCGTTTCGGCAGCGGCACTCGGTTACGAAGTGCTGTTGATGCGGCTCTTCTCCATTATTCAGTGGCACCATTTCGCCTATATGGTGATCAGCCTGGCGCTCTTGGGATATGGCGCCAGCGGAACCTTTCTGACGCTCATGCGCAATCGGCTGCTGGCCAACTTCACCAGGGCCTTTGCTGTCAATGCCACTCTGTTTGGCATCAGTTCCATAGGCTGTTTTCTGCTGGCCCAGGAGCTTCCCTTCAACGCCCTGGAGATGTTCTGGTATCCCGGACAGTGGTTACTGCTGCTGTTGAGCTATTTGCTGCTGTTCATCCCGTTCTTCTTTGCAGCCAATTGTATCTGTCTCACCTTTGCCCGATTTGGGGATCAGATACCACGTGTTTACGCCTTCGATCTGATCGGAGCGGGCATTGGCGCCCTGGGCGTAATCCTTGCTCTCTATCTGCAGTCGCCCCTGGGCGTGCTGCGCACGGTGGCCGGCATCGGAATACTTGCCGCGGCCCTGGTCCTGATAGAGAACCGTTCGATTCGCCGCTGGAGTGCCACCGTTCCCTACCTCTCTCTGGTCCTGATTATCGCCCTGTTGCCGGATCACTGGATGCAGCTGCAGCTGTCGGAGTACAAGTCACTCAGCCAAACATTGCGGGTCACCGAAACCCGTGTCATAGACGAACGTTCGAGCCCCCTTGGCCTGGTTACCCTGGTCGAAAGCCCCAGGATCCCCCTGCGGCTGGCCCCTGGACTCAGCCTGAACAGCAGCAGTGAGCCACCGGAACAAATTGGCATCTTCATCGATGGTGATGCGCCGAGTGCACTCACCCGATACGATGGGCACCGGGAATCTCTGGCCTACCTGGATTACCAGACCTCGGCCCTGCCATACCATCTGAGCTCCCCGGGTCGAGTCCTGATCCTCGGAATGGGAGGCGGCAGCGGTATATTGCAGGCCACTTTTCATGGAACCGACCGAATCGAGGCAGTAGAGATCAATCCCCAGCTGGCGCAGATCTTTCAGAAGGACTATGCCGCCTATTCAGGATGGCACTGGCTGCAGCAGCATACCCGAATCCATCTGGGGGAGGCGCGCGGATTTATTGCCTCGGGCAATGAAAGATTTGATCTGATACAGATCTCCCTGCTGGATTCTGCCAACGCCGCCTCCGGCGGTGTCTACGCCCTGAACGAAAGCTATCTGTATACTCGGGAAGCCATTGCCGAGTATCTGCAGCATCTGCATCCGGGCGGCCTGCTTTCCATAACCCGTTGGGCCAAACTGCCGCCTAGAGACGGGCTCAAGCTGTTTGCGACCGTGATCGATGCGCTGCATCGGTCCGGTGTTCAGGATCCCGCCGGTCGAATGCTCATGATCCGCGGCTGGAACACCAGCACGCTGATCGTAAAGAACGGCCAGATCAGCGATCAGGATATTCAGCAGCTGATCGCATTCTGCAGGGAGCGATCGTTCGATCTGGTCTACTATCCGGGCATCTCCCGGTCGCAGACCAACCGATACAACATTCTGGCGGAGCCCTACCTCTATCAGGGCGCGACAGCCTTGCTGAGCGAGGGGCGGCAGGATTATCTCAGCAGGTATAAATTCGACATACGGTCGACCACGGATGATCGCCCCTATTTCTTCAATTTTTTCAAATGGGAAATACTTCCCGATATCCTCGCCATGTACCGGCAGGGTGGCGTATCACTCCTGGAACTGGGCTATCCTATTCTGGTTCTGACCCTGGTTCAGGCACTGCTGGTGAGCGTTGTCCTGATCCTGCTCCCGCTGGGTTTTATCAAGCGGAAGGATGTAAACAGGAAACCAAAGGTTGTCTGGCGGGTGATGGGCTATTTCCTGGCGATCGGTCTCGCTTTTCTGTTTATCGAAATCGCATTTATCCAGAAATTCATCCTGTTTCTGGCCCATCCTATCTACGCTGTCGCTGTTGTACTCTGCGGCTTCCTGATCTTTTCAGGCATGGGCAGCCACTATGCCAGCCGACTCGTCGGGAAGGCTGGCAGCCAGCGGCTCTTCCCCGTCGTTCTGGTCCTGGGTTTGATTGCCTTGAGTTACCTGTGGCTGTTACCCGCTCTGTTTTCCTGGCTCGCAGATATGCCGACCGTGCCCAAAATGGGCATTACACTGCTGCTGATTGCGCCCCTGGCCTTTTGCATGGGGATACCATTTCCGATGGGGTTGACCCAGGTCGCCCGGCAGATGCCTCAGTTGGTTCCCTGGGCATGGGGTGTCAATGGCTGTGCCTCCCTTATCAGCGCGATACTGGCCACCTTGTTGGCGATCCATTTTGGCTTCAACTGGGTGGTGCTGATCGCCATAGCGCTCTATCTGGCAGCCTGTCTGGCTTATCCGTTTAAGTAAAAGAACTAGTACAGCAAATGCTAAGTCTCCACGAACAGAATGTAGGTTGGATTAGGCGCATCTCACTGATATGTCAGGTTATCATATACTTGTGAGCGCGCCGTAATCCGACACCCTGGTACTCACTACGTAGTTGCAATAAATGTAGAGAGCAACCAGAAGATGAGTGCGGAGAGTATACCAACGACCGGGATGGTAATCAGCCAGGCGATGAAAATTGTGCGGACCATGGGCCAATGGATTTTCTGATGGGACTCTGCGAGTCCGACTCCAAGTACAGCACCGATCAAGATATGGGTCGTGGATACAGGCAACCCCATGGTGGAGGCGGTCACTACAGTCCCTGCCGTCGCGAGAGAGGCACAAAAGGCCCGGCATGGAGAGAGTGATGTAATTCTGGTCCCGACCGTATGCAGGACCTTGTATCCAAACAGCACCATGCCGAGGACGATTCCAACAGTGCCGATCAGATACATCTGTGTCTGTGTCATTACTTCGGTCAAGCCCTGTTCGGCGGCCCCCAGAACACTCAGGGCGATCGCCATGGGTCCCACAGCGTTGGCTACATCGTTTGCCCCATGTGCAAAGGCCATAGCGCAGACGGTAAACAGAATCATGGGATAGAAGGCATGCTCCACCTCGTCCACATCCAGATTCAGGAAAGAAAAAAGCCCCATCACCGATATAGCAGTTCCGACGATCAGAGCTATCACCAGACTCTCTCCCAGGCCCATATGTTCGGAAGTGAAGAATGTCATGCCCTTGAACAGGAGTGCCAGTGAGACCGTGAAGCCGGCCAGAATAACGTAGACGGGCCCCCAGCGTTTGGCTGCTTTAACAGGCGTAGGTGACTGCAATATCAGGACAAGAAGGCTTTTCATCAACAGGTAAGCTGCCGCTCCACCCAGTAAAGGCGAAATAATCCAGCTGGAAGCAATAGTCGAGATATCACCCCAACGAACGGCATCAAACCCGATCCCTACGATACCGAACCCCACCAGGGCTCCGATGATGGAATGAGTGGTGGACACCGGCCACCCCTTGGCCGAGGCAATCAACAACCACAGAGCGGCGGCGAGCAGCGCAGTGACCATACCGTAGAAAACAGTGGCCGACTGATCGCCGAGTTGATCGATATCGATGATGCCGGTGCGGATGGTTTCAGTAACGTTGGCGCTGTGAAACATGGCCCCGAAAAACTCGCATATGGCCGCAATCACCAGGGCGGTTGTCAGCCCAAGCACCTTCCCGCCGACCGCCGGCCCCATAGAGTTGCTGAAGTCGTTGGCACCGATTCCGAAGGCCATGAGGATCCCCGCACCGATCGCGAGATAAATCAGAGTATCGAGATTGGGTGTTATCTCTAACACAGCCGTGGTCTCCAGTAGTGGAACGAGGTGTTTCTTAGGGACCTCGCAGTAGATCAAGGATAGTAAACATATTTCTTCATACCATACAACACCCGGTGGATGGTCGACACGGAAGCGTACCGCCGCACCCGCTGATGCTCGAACTGATTTGGGAAATCAAGATACAGTCGAAACCACTTCGGACAATCTGTGTGGAATGGGAATACAGGGTTTGAGGTGGTATCTGGTTTCCAGTGGCTGGCGCCGTGTGGAACAACACAACGGTGACATCCTGATCTATACCGGCTGAACAGGCAGCGATATTAAACCGTTCAATCGGCAAACCGCCACCCCGGCGGCAGGTACCCCGGCTTGTACATCAGACGGCTGAATCGCTGAAGCCCTAGGAGCCTGTCCGAGAATAGGATCCGGTCGGCATCTGCTGTGCATGGATGTACCAATGCCGCGAGTGCAGTTTTCATTGTCTGCGGGCCAGTTCTTCATCGAGAACAGTGGTGATCCGCTGCTCAAGCAGTCGCTCCAGCTGCTTCCGAATCTCTTCCTCCAGACCGGCTGTCAGGCATCTGACCACCTGTTCCGTCAACTCACCGGAGAGCTGGCCCAGATCCTGGTCGAGCCGGGTCAGCAGTGAAGATTTCAGGTCGGTGATCAGCCGGGTGTAATCCGGTTCCGGATCGGGCAGGGGGCTCTCTGCTGGTTCTGCAATGGCATTCGGCTCTGCACCAGCTTCCATCTCCGTTTCCGGGGCTGTGCCCGGTGTCACCACTTCATCCAGGATGGGGATACCGCGGGGGTCCACAGGAAACGGGTTCTCCCCATCCGGTTCGCTCGAGGGTGGGCCCGGGTTGAGGCGCCGGATCAGGTCGTTCTGGTCCTTCATCTTTCGATCTCGTGGCTGTTCAGAGGATAACCCCGGTCGCGGTAGAAACGGAACCGCTCCCGGCCGGTCCTGCGTACCTGCTCGTCCCGGTCGATAGGTTCCACCAGCCGCTCGAAGCGGCTGAAGAAAGGGGGTACTTCGCTGCAGAGATTGATCAATACGCCGTGTTCCTCCTCCGGGTCGTCTCCTCCGCCGATCAGTATGGGGTTGAGCCCGGGATCACTCTCTCCCGCCAGGCCGTGGGGCAGGAAGCTGCCCTGCCTGAAGGTCCACAGCAGCTTGTCCAGCCGGCGGGCCTCCTCGTCCGAGCCGGTGTGCAGGTAGACACGATGGCCCCGGTTCCAGGCCTTTTCGGTCAGCCGGCAGGCGAGGACGAAGCGGTCCCCCCCCGCGCGCTCGCCAAGAACGTAGAAATCTATCCGTGTCACCTACGACGATTTCCGTTTTCGCGGGCCGCACCGCTGCAGCAGAAACTGGGTCAGCAGCGGTACCGGCCGGCCGGTGGCGCCTTTATCCTTGCCATTTTTCCAGGCGGTGCCCGCGATGTCCAGGTGGGCCCATTTGTATTTTTCGGTGAAACGAGAAAGGAAACAGGCGGCGGTGATGGTGCCGGCCCCCTTACCGCCGATGTTGGCCATGTCGGCGAAGTTGCTGTCCAGCTGGCTCTGGTAGTCGTCCCAGAGTGGCAGGCGCCAGGCCCGGTCGCCGCTCTCCTCGCCCGCCTCGAGCACTTCGTTCGCCAGTTTGTCGTCGTTACTCAGAAGGCCGGAGGCGTGGGACCCCAGGGCCACGACGCAGGCACCGGTGAGGGTGGCGATGTCGATCACCGCTGCCGGTTTGAAGCGGTCGGCGTAGCTGAGGGCATCGCACAGGATCAACCGGCCCTCCGCGTCCGTATTCAGTATCTCGATGCTCTTCCCGGACATGCTGGTGACGATGTCCCCGGGTTTGTTGGCATTGCCATCCGGCAGATTCTCAGAGGCGGGAATGATGCCGATCACGTTGATGGCCAGCGACATCTCTACGCAGGCGGCCAGGGTTCCCAGCACGCTGGCGCCGCCACACATGTCATACTTCATCTCATCCATGGCAGCGGAGGGTTTGATCGAGATTCCACCGGCGTCGAAGGTGAGCCCCTTGCCGACCAGCACCACCGGATTGCTCCCTACCTTTCCGCCCTTGTACTCCATGACGATCAGCTTGGCGGGCTGGCTGCTGCCGCGGGAGACGGAGAGCAGGGCGCCCATACCCAACTCTTTCATCTGTTTCTCCCCCAGTACCTGTACCTTCAGCTTGCGGGATCTGCGGCCCATGGCCCTGGCACGGCCGGCGAGGTAGGTGGGGGTGCAGATGTTTCCTGGTAGGTTGCTGAGGTCTTTTGCCAGGATGGTGCCGTTGGCCATTGCCAGGCCATGGCTGATGGCCTTGTCGGTAAGCCGTGAGCGGCGCCGGGTGCCAATGAACAGCCCCAGCCGTTTCAGTGGACGTTTCGGTTTTTCCGCATCGCTCTTGCACTGGTCAAACCGGTACAGGCTCTCTTCGCTGGCAAGGATGGTCTCACGCAGCATCCGGTAGAGGCTTGCATCGCCGGCCTGCACCATGGGGAGGGTGGTTATGGCCTCCAGGGGGTGAGCATCGTTTAGAACGGCGGTTGCTGCCGCCGTTGCCTTGCGCAGGGCCTGCAGGTCGAACTCCTTGTGTGCGCCAACGCCCACCAGCAGCAGTCGCTCACAGGCCATGCCAGACAGGTCATACAGCAGCAGGGTCTGTCCAGTCTTACCGTCGAAATCCCCCTTTTTCAGGATGCGACGGATCTGGTCCTTGCCGGCCTTGTCCAGTACGGCTGCAGGTTCCGACAACTGGCGTCCCTCAAAGACGCCGACGATCAGGCAGGCGGTTTTCTGTTTTGCCAGATCGCCACGTTTCAGTGTGTATTCCATGGGGTCTCCCGGGGTTGGTTTCTTAGCGCTATTCTATAGTTTGGAAAGAATCGGCTCATTGTACAAAAAATACCAAGAGATATTTTTAAAAGGTGAACTGGCTCTCACGTTTTGGGTGTGAAAGCAGGGTATTCCCTAGTGTGCCTGAGCAATCTTACGGGTATGCTTTTCCTGCAGCCCGATGCAGAATTCGACCCTCAAAACAAAAACAACCTCGGGCAACGGAAGAGTTAAGGGCTCGCGAAATAATAAGTCCCTGAATTTGGGGCGTCGAGGCGCCCGTCTGGCAAGGGTCGCAACCGGCATCCTGCCTCGAGCGACACTTGTGCATCCCTGCACGTCGCGCGGAAACGCAGTAATATTCATTATCTTTCAAGTTTTCGCAACGCCGCCAGGCGGGATGGATCGGCGTCCCAAAACAGGGAGTTATTGTTTCGCGAGCCCTCAGTGCCCACGCAA
>JAUXBK010000234.1 GCA_030619405.1 Sedimenticola sp.
AACCCGACCGATGGGATGGCCCACGCGATGTAACGGATGATGGAGAGCTCCGACTCCAGCCGCTCCGCCTCCGAGTCACACACATCCCGGGAGGCGTTGGCCACATCCTGCACGTTATTAGTGGCCCCGAAGCGCTCGATCGCGGTCAGCAGCGCCCGGGCCGGCAGGTACTCCTGCGCCGCCGGCGGCAGCGACTGCAACTGGC
Organism: Sedimenticola sp.; assembly: GCA_030619405.1. GTDB lineage: Bacteria > Pseudomonadota > Gammaproteobacteria > Chromatiales > Chromatiaceae > JAUXBK01. The sequence continues at coordinate 206 of JAUXBK010000234.1, forward strand.
CGACGATCTCCCGCACGTCTTCCTGTCCGATGGGCAGATCCGGCGGCAGCCGGAGCAGATCCCGCTCCAGCTGCGACTGCTGCCGCCAGATGGATGCTCCCTTGTAGCCCAGGATCGCCAGTGCCCAGAACATCAGCACGAAACAGGCCTCCTGCTCATAGTCCCGCAGCACCACGTAGAGAGAGCGCTGCGCCACATACTCCTTCTCCGTCTGCATTCGTGCCTGCTCCTGGGCCATGTGGACCGCCGCAGCGGGCCGGATCAGCGCCACATAGAGGGCATGCACCACGATGAAGGAGATCAGCAGGGCAAACACCTGATAGACGAATTCACTGCGCAATCCTCGGTTTCTGGCCATCGGGTTTCAGATATCCACGGGAAAGGCGACCGCGCTGTCGGCGCTGATCTTCTCGGTCGGGACGAAGGGTTTTGGTGGTCGGGGTTTCGGGGTGCCTGCGCGGCCCGCTTCTGGACTCGGCCGGGGGCTCCCCGCCGCGGACTGCTGCGGCTGGCCGGCCCCCTCTTCTACAGCCAGGTCCACTGCCCGGGCAGGCATCGAGAAGGCCAGTGTCAACAGCAGGCAAATCAGTTTTCTCTGCACTCTCATCACATCCTGCCTCCCATGAAAGGCTGAACTCAGCGGGGTCGGAGTCAAATCTCGCATGTACGTCACTTTATTCTATCAATAGCCGCTCGGTTTGACGCCGACCCCTCACAGTCCCCGCGACCCTTCGGTCCCCAGCAATTTTAAATATTGAAAAAGAATCACCACGAAGGACACGAAGAATTCTTGTTTGAAATATTTCTTCGTGTCCTTCGTGGTGAAAAACTTGGTTGGATGTTTGCGATCTATTGCCATATTGAGCATTGCTGTTCAGTCCTGCGCAGACTGGACACCTTAGAGAATATTAGGGCATAGTGGTGAGAAAATCTCACTGCACCCTTCATGGCCAGACGCACATTTCAGCTCATACTCCTGCTCATCCTGGCGTTCGCGCTCGCCTCCTACCTGATCTTCAGTGCCATCATGCAGAGCATCGAGCGTAACGACCGCGAGAGCCAGCTGCAACTGTTGACGGACACCCGCAATCAGCTCGAACTCTCGTATCAGCTGCTCAACCGCCTGCTGGCAATTCGGCAGGAGCGGTTCCGGGAGATACACCGGCAGGCACTGTCGCTGCTGACAGAGGCAGGGGGGGAGCCTGACCTGGAATCGATCAAGCAGATTCTGACCCAGAAAGCCGGTTACCCGGTCGATCTCTTCCTGATCGGTTCCGATCTAACGATCCAAGAGACTACCTACCCGCCGGATCTCGGTCTGGATTTAAATCAGCCCCCCTTCATCGATGCGCAGTACTTTCTGCGGCAGGCGAAGGAGGGGCACCGGGTCATGGTCGGCCAGCCCACCATGGAGTTCATCAGCAAGCGTGTCAAGATCTACACCTATTCGGAACTCGGCGGCAACCGCTATCTCGAGCTGGGGTTCATCGACCCGGAGATCGATGGCTACTTCCAGACCCTCATCCGGTCGTTGAAGCAGCGCAGTGACGTCCAGGTTCAGCTCTTCTTTGAGCTCTGGGATACCCTGCTGGCACCCCTGGGCCAGAACCCCCTGAAGGAACCTGAGAACAAGAACCTGTTGCTGGAGCAGCATCAACTGAATACCGGGGAAGAGCACGAGATCTTCCGCAAGGTGATCGTATCGAACCACCCATACAAGACGGAATCGACCAACCGGCAGGGCGAGCCGCTCACCATCTACTACATTCAGCTCTCCGGCCTGTCGCCGGAGATGCTCGGCAATCTGGAGATGCGCTTTCTGGCCCGCGTCACCTTCAACGGGGAAAAGATAGCAAAGATCAAACAGCAGTTCCTGCTCTTCTTCTGGGTAGCGCTGCTGCTGACCACCGTGGGGCTGATCAGCCTCGCCTATATGATCCGCATCTGCTTCATCCATCCCCTGAAACAGATAGTGGGCGCCATCAAGAAAAAGGAACCGGTGACGCTGCAGCAGCTGCCGAAGCAATCGGCCGAGTTCAGGGAGATCGGAGAGACTTACAACCAGACCCTGGCCCATCTGCGGGAGAACATGCAGGAGGTGGAGAAACTCTCCCAAATCGACCCCCTGACCGGACTCCACAATCGGCGTTATTTCTACAGCGTCTTCGCACAAGAGGTGGCGCGCGCCGCCCGCTCCCGGGAGGTGCTCGCCCTGGCGATGTTCGATATCGATCACTTTAAGTGTTACAACGACCACTACGGCCATCAGCGGGGCGACCGACTCCTGACCCTGCTTGCCGACCATTTGAAAGACCGGTTCATGCGTCCCTCGGACCATGTCTGCAGAATGGGTGGCGACGAGTTCAGCACCCTCCTGACCGATATCGACCCGCAGGCGGCCGGCCATGTGTTCCAGGAGGTGAAACAGGCCTGGCTGAGCCTGCTCGAGGCAGAAGGCATCGGAGAGAAGGTCGGGACCAGCATGGGTGTATCGATCTCGATCGGCGTCTACCTGTTTGCCACCTCCGGTGACACCAGCTGGAAAGAGTCCTATCGACACGCGGACGAAGCGCTGTACGAGGCGAAGAAGAAAGGGCGCAACCGGGTGGTGATCAGGCAATCGGACGGGGCAGCGGAGAGCTGAATACTATTTCCCCGCATATCTCGCCACCCGAAATCCCAGGTCGTTGCGGAGCTTTTCGCTATAGTCCCGATAACTGAGGCGCAGTGCCGTGATGGTGGCGTCGCGCCAGCTGGAGCCACGCACCACATGATGGCGCCCCTGCTCCGGCCCCAGAGGATCCTGTGACAGCTTTCCCAGGCGGCCGGGGTAGACTGCGTAGTAGTCCTGCACCCACTCCGCCACGTTGCCATCCATGTCATACAGCCCCACCGGATTGGGCGTGAAGCTGGCCACGGGAGCGGTGACCGGGTACCCGTCCCGGTAGGCCTCCAGCACCAGAGGCACGATAATGTGGGCGCTGTCGTCGGCGTAGTTCCCCTGGACAGTGGTGGGCGGGAATGCGTTACCGACCCAGGGATAGCGGGCCGGTTTCTGGCGTCCGCCGATACGGGCAGCCCAGGCCCACTCCGCTTCGGTCGGCAGACGGTAGCCGTCGGTCACCGGCCGGATCAACTGCACCCGGCCCTCGACATCCCGGTAGGCCGCCGGGAGCCCCTCCCGGGCACTGAGCCAGTTGGCGTAACGGGCGGCATCGTCCCAGCTGACCCCGACCACCGGCTGGTCGTC
>JAUXBK010000194.1 GCA_030619405.1 Sedimenticola sp.
ATGCCCCGATTATTTTCTTGCCGCAAAGTGCGATGTTCAAACCGGATACGCGCCTTCAGTTTTCGTTCCGGTGGTTACGGTGTCACTGCTGACCCGCACCAGTCACCCTTCTGGATCAAGGCCATGGGGCTTCCCCTTACGGGGTAGACACCCGGCCCCTGGCTGCTTGGAGCCCCAGAAAAACGTCAGTGCTCTGCCATGTCCAAGTGCTTCGGACCGTCTTTTTTGAAGCTGCCCGGACACGATGGATGGTGTTTGTCCGTCGTGTCCGGGTGGCAACTTGTGCGGTCCGATGTCACAGATTTGATGGTTTCTCCAAATTAGGAGATCCAACCCCTTACTGGTTTCATGGTTTCTGGTGGGTGGTCTGATCGCCTCCTTCTTCCATCTGGGACACCCGGAGCGGGCCTTGTGTGCCGCCAGTCAGTCGCGCACCTCCTGGCTCTCCCGGGAGTGGTCGTGCTGCCGCTCTTCATGACGCTGGTGGCGTTCTATGGTCTGGTGCACTATGCGGGCTGGACCAGCTCCCTGTTCACCGTCTCCGGGAGCTTGCCGGTGGACTTCACTCTGCTGGCGGGCTTTATCGCCAGCGTGGCGGCGTTCGCTCTCTTCATCTTTACCAGACGAAGTCTTAATAGTCAGAAAGCAGGAGGTAACCGTTCAGACCCAGCTCTTTCAAGGTGCCTCATAACTATCTAAATCAATAGAAGTTTCGTAGGGTGCGGTGAGCTTGCGAACCGCACCGGGGGAGGCTGCCCACCCTGAGGTTGGCGCGGTTCGTTCCTCACCACACCCTACGGATCTGAGAGCTGCTTTATGTTCCGACTTTATCCTATATATTTCAGTGCGTTGACACCTTGAAAGGGCTGCCGTTCAGACCCCCGTCATTTCGAATGTAGGGGCGAGTTTATTCGCCCAGTCCACAGGGTTCCGGGAGAATAAATTCGTCCCTACACGGTGTGCCCGGTAGAGCGGGGGTCTGAATGATTACGTCAGGAGATATCCTTTTCGATCTCTGCGACTTTTTGACACCTGGGGCAAAGATAGCAGGGCTGCCCGCCCCGCCTCACCTTTGCGATCGGGGTGCCGCAACGGTAGCAGGGGAGCCCGGCCCGCCGGAATACCAGAAACCGGGTCAGCATCGCCTTGCCCCGGGTATCGACGGCGGTCACCTCGATCCCGGTCAGGGACGCCTCGAACCGCTTCAGCCGGGGCTGGGCAAACCAGACCGCCGTGGTCTTCAGCCCTTTCAAGGCCGTCTCGACGGCGTCAGCGGCGCGGCGGATCTCGGGGCCCTCCGGCATGTGGTTCAGCTACCTGTTCCTGGTTCCCACGCTCTGCGTGGGAACCCAACCAGCGGCGCGCCCGCGCGCCGTTGGCAGAGGGTTCAAGGTCCGGTACAGGTCCCCATGCAGAGCGTGGGAATCAGAAGAGTTCGGCATGCGCACAGCGGCATCGGGAAGTTATGATTGAGATCGGTTAGCATAAAAAATCCGCATTCACACGCAACTGATCACAATCATGAAAAGGCCAGAACTCCTCTCTCCAGCCGGCACCCTGAAGAACATGCGTTACGCCTTCGCCTACGGGGCGGATGCGGTCTACGCCGGCATGCCTCGGTACAGCCTGCGGGTGCGCAACAACGACTTCATGGAGCGCAACCTGCAACTCGGCATCGATGAGGCCCATGCGGGTGGCGACCGCTTCTATCTCGCCTGCAACCTGATGCCTCACGGTGCCAAGCTGAAGACCTTCATGGCGGACATGACGCCCATCGTGGCGATGGGGCCGGATGCCCTGATCATTTCGGACCCGGGCCTGATCATGCTGGTGCGGGAACGCTGGCCGCAGATGCCCGTACACCTCTCGGTGCAGGCCAGCACGGTCAATGGGGCCGCCGTGCGGTTCTGGCAGCGGGTGGGTGTGAGCCGGGTGATCCTCTCCCGGGAGCTGTCGCTGGAGGAAGTGGAGGATATCCGTCAGCAGTGCCCCGAGACGGAGCTGGAGGTGTTTGTGCATGGTGCTCTCTGCATTGCCTATTCGGGCCGCTGTCTGCTCTCCGGCTATTTTAATCACCGCGATGCCAACCAGGGAAGCTGCACCAACTCCTGCCGCTGGGAGTACCGGCTGGGTGCCGGGGAGGGGGAGGAGTCTACCGGGGTGTTCGAGCCCCGGCGCCACCCGGAAGCCGATCGGGTCTATCTGCTGGAAGAGCGGGAGCGACCCGGGGAGTTTATGCCCGTCTTCGAGGACGAGCAGGGCACCTACATCATGAACTCCAAGGATCTGCGTGCGGTCGAGCATGTGCAGCGACTGGTGCAGATCGGTGTCGACTGCCTCAAGATCGAGGGTCGCACCAAGTCACACTATTACACCGCCCGCACCACCCAGGTCTATCGGTGGGCCATCGATGATGCGGTGGCGGGCCGCCCGTTCCGGCCCGAACTGATGTCGGCACTGGAAGGGCTGGCCAACCGCGGCTACACCGACGGCTTCTTCCAGCGCCACGAGAGCCAAGAGCTGCAGCGCTACCGGGATGGCTCCTCCCGCAGCACCCGGCAGCAATTCGTGGCCGAGGTGACGGCACATGACCCGGAGACCGGCTGGCTGCAGCTGGATGTAAAGAACAAGTTTGCGGTGGGCGACCGGCTGGAACTGTTGACCCCGGAGGGGAACCGGCGGTTTCGGCTGGAGACAATGGAGGATCTGGAGGGCAACCCGATGCAGGAGGCCCCGGGTGGGGGCTATCGGGTGAGGATCACCGCCCCGGTGGATGCTCCGCGCATGGGCCTTCTGGTAAAGGATCTATTAAAGGATCTTTGACCGCCCGTCTGGCTCATCAGATCCAGTCGACCAGATGCTGTGCCGGTTCGTCCGCCTCCAGTTCGCTCACCACCCGGCCGCACACCCGGTTTCCGGAGGTCGCTACCGTGGCCGGGTCGCCGGAGACCAGGGGGTGCCATGCGGGAAGCGTTTTGCCCTCTGCCAGTAGTCGGTAGGCGCAGGTGTCCGGGAGCCAGTAGGGATCTTTCAGTATCTCCAGGGTGACGGTACAGCACTCGGGAACATTGGATGATCGATTGGCATAGTCGGTGCAGCGGCATGCCGTCTGGTCCAGGTAGCGGCAGCAGACATTGGTGTAGAAAATCTCCTGGGTCTTCGTATCCTCGAAGCGGTGCAGGCAGCACTTGGCACAGCCGTCACAGAGGGCCTCCCACTGTGCCTGGCTCAGTTCAGTCAGTGGCTTGGCTTTCCAGAATTCAAGCTGTGGATCCACTATATAACCCTTTGTATTGAAGGTTTTTCTATGCACAAGCTACATTCGTTAGGGGATTCTGCCGGAAAGAGTGGTTTTCTATCAAGCACTTAGATTTGTCGATTGATATAACATCTTGATTTTAAAACACTGTTTTATATTGGGTAAAAAATAGACAATCTGACTGGGACGCTGCAGTTATAGAGGGGTAGTCGATATTTCCATGGCTTCTCCACAAAGTTATGCACAGGAAATGTGGAAAAAACGGCAGCTGAAAAGGGTGTATCTGGGATACACTCTCAAGAATGCTCATCTGACCCGGTTTATTGCTCATGTCAACCCGTTTTCAAACCCTTTCCCCGCTGGGTATCCTGGGTATCACGCTCTGTGCTGAAGGTCTCCAGGAGATTGAACTCTTCTACGAGACAGATTCCTGTCTGAACACGGCAGCGGTCCCGGAATCGGAAGTGGGGCGACAGCTGGGTGCTTACTTTCAGGACGGCGGTTTCCGTTTTTCCCTGCCGCTGTCTCTCTCCGGCACCGAATTTCAGCAGCGAGTGTGGCGAGCACTGTGTCGGATCGGGCCGGGGGAGGTGCGCACCTATGGGGAGATCGCTCGGGATCTGGGCACCAGCCCACGGGCAGTGGGCAACGCCTGCCGCAGGAATCCGGTCCCTATCGTGGTGCCCTGTCATCGGGTGGTCGCGGCCACCGGAATTGGCGGTTACTCCGGCGACACCGATGGCAGGAAACTCGATATGAAGCGCTGGCTGCTGACCCATGAGGGCGTCCGTTCGTGACGGAGCCTGCGGCGCAGGATGAAGCCGTTATCGACCGCTTCAGCGATGGCCTCTGGATGGAGCGGGGGCTGAGCCGTAACACCCTCTCCGCCTACCGGAGCGACCTGCGAAAACTGGCCCGCTGGTTGATGCAGACACATGGCCGGGCGTTGCTGCAGGCGCGCCGGGGAGACCTGCTGGCATATCTGGCACAGCAGTCTATTCAGGGCCACAAATCCCGTTCCACGGCGCGCCTGCTCTCCTCTTTGCGGCAGTTTTACCAGCACGCCCTGCGGGAAGGGTGGCTCCAGAAGGATCCCAGCGTGCTTATCGAGGCCCCGAAACTGGGACGGCCCCTGCCAAAATCCCTCACCGAGCGGGAGGTGGAGGCATTGCTGGAGGCGCCGGATAGCGCGAACCCGGAGGGGTTTCGGGACCGGGTGATGCTGGAGGTGCTCTACGCCACCGGGTTGCGGGTGTCGGAACTGGTGGGGCTGCGACAGGCGCAGCTGAGCCTTAATCAGGGACTGGTGCGCATCACCGGAAAAGGGGGCAAGGAGCGGCTGGTGCCCCTGGGGGAGGAGGCGCTGGAGTGGCTGGACCGGTTTTTCCGCGGGCCGCGCGGCGCCCTGCTTGGTGCCCGCTCCTGTGAGGCCCTCTTTCCCACCCGGCGTGGGGCAGGTATGACCCGCCAGGCCTTCTGGTACCGGATCAAGAAACACGCTCTCACCGCCGGTATCGCCAAACCCCTCTCGCCCCACACCCTGCGGCACGCCTTCGCCACCCACCTGCTGGATCACGGTGCCGACCTGCGGGTGGTGCAGATGCTGCTGGGCCACAGCGACCTCTCCACCACCCAGATCTACACCCACGTGGCGCGAGAGCGGCTGAAGAGCCTGCATGCCCGACACCATCCGAGGGGATAAAGGTAGGATCTAGGTACTAGGCACTAGGTACTAGGGAAAAACAGGATCAGGGACCAGTGATTACAGACCTCAGCACCATGATTAGATTATGGGTATATAACTTATTAGTTCTAATAAAAAAATACATTTTCAGACGAAAATTGGACACTCTGCAACGAGTACAGCCCGTTGCCGGCACCAAAAAAATGACAGGATTGTTC
>JAUXBK010000005.1 GCA_030619405.1 Sedimenticola sp.
GTGCAGGGAGAGACCCTCGACTACAATATCAAAGAGGGCCAGTTGGATCTGGGGCAGGACAGTTCCGGCGACATCGCCTTTAACGTGGTCAGCGCCGTCCCCATCGGTATCGGGCGCTTTGCCCTTTGCCGATGGACACGGCTACACTGCTTCAAGTAAAATCCCTTCGTTTGGCGGTCGCGCGAGCCAGCGATACCCGCCTCCTGTGAATGAAATGTTCGGGATGGTTCCTGCGGATCTGTCCCGTTCAGTATGCCTGTGGGGATTGTTTCCTTGAGAAAGCCTGCTCTGTTATGCCTGGAAGACGGGACCCTGTTCCGGGGCGAATCCATTGGCGGGGACGGCCAGACGGTAGGCGAAGTGGTCTTCAACACCGCCATGACCGGCTACCAGGAGATTCTGACGGATCCCTCCTACGCCCGGCAGATCGTGACCCTCACATACCCCCACATCGGCAACACGGGTGTCAACGACGATGACGAAGAGTCATCCGGGGTTCATGCTGCCGGGCTGATCATCCGTGACCTGCCGCTGCTGGCGAGCAACTGGCGCAGCCGGTGCCCGCTGGACCAGTATCTGCGGGAGAAAGGGTTGGTGGCCATCGCCGGCATCGACACCCGGAAACTCACCCGGATACTGCGGGAGAAGGGGGCTCAGGGTGGCTGCATCCAGGCGGGTTATGACCTGGATGAGACAACAGCCCTGGAGGCGGCCCAGGCCTTTCCCGGGCTCAAGGGGATGGATCTGGCACAAGCGGTCACCACTCATATGCCCTATGAATGGGCACAGGGGACCTGGAGCCTGGAAGGAGGTATGCCCGAGGCACTCCATCCGATCGAACAGCATCTGCTCCTGCACGTGGTGGCCTATGACTACGGTATAAAACGCAATATCCTGCGCATGCTGGTGGACCGGGGATGCCGCTTGACCGTGGTGCCGGCAAAGATGCCGGCGGACGAGGTGCTGGCCCTGAAACCAGATGGAATCTTTCTCTCCAACGGGCCAGGTGATCCGGAACCCTGTAACTATGCCATCGATGCGATCGGCGAGCTGTTGGGAACGGGTATTCCGATATTCGGTATCTGCCTGGGGCACCAGCTGCTGGCCCTGGCCAGCGGCGCAAAGACAGCCAAGATGAAATTCGGCCATCATGGGGCCAACCACCCGGTACAGGACCTTGCCAGCAGTGTGGTCATGATCAGCAGCCAGAATCACGGCTTTGCGGTGGAGGAGGAGAGCCTCCCCGACACGCTCCAGGCCACTCACCGCTCTCTCTTCGACGGCTCACTGCAGGGGATTCACCATCGTGATCGCCCCGCCTTCGGATTTCAGGGGCATCCGGAGGCCAGTCCCGGTCCCCACGATGTGGCACCGATTTTCGATCATTTTATCGAATTGATGAACGGACAGGATTGACCACGGGACTAAGGGCTCGCGAAACAATAACTCCGTGGTTGGATAAAACATGCCAAAAAGAACAGACATATCGAGCATCCTGATCATCGGGGCCGGGCCCATCGTCATCGGTCAGGCCTGCGAATTCGACTATTCCGGTGCCCAGGCCTGCAAGGCACTGCGCGAAGAGGGGTTCCGGGTGATCCTGGTCAACTCCAACCCGGCTACCATCATGACCGACCCGGATACGGCAGACGCGGTCTATATCGAGCCTGTCAACTGGCAGACCCTGGAAAGGGTCATTGAAAAAGAGCGCCCGGATGTCCTGCTGCCCACCATGGGGGGACAGACGGCGCTCAATACCGCGCTGGATCTGGTGCGTGAGGGGGTGCTGAAGAGGTACGGTGTGGAGATGATCGGTGCCTCCCGGGAAGCCATCGACAAGGCGGAGGATCGTGATCTGTTCCGTAAGGCGATGCGCAGGATCGGCCTGGATATGCCCCGTTCAGCCATTGCCCATAGCCTGGAGGAGGCCCATCAGGTTCAGGTCAGCATCGGTTTTCCGGTGATCATCCGGCCCTCCTTTACCCTGGGGGGTTCCGGTGGCGGCATCGCCTACAACCGGGAGGAGTTCGAGGAGATCTGCACCCGGGGGCTCGACCTCTCCCCGACCTCTGAGCTGTTGATCGAGGAGTCTGCGCTGGGGTGGAAAGAGTATGAGATGGAGGTGGTCCGTGATCACCAGGACAACTGTATCATCGTCTGCTCGATCGAGAACCTGGATCCGATGGGGATTCATACCGGGGACTCGATCACCGTCGCACCAGCCCAGACCCTGACCGACAAGGAGTATCAGATCATGCGCGACGCCTCGCTGGCGGTGTTGCGCGAGATCGGTGTGGATACGGGTGGTTCCAATGTCCAGTTTGCCATCAACCCGGAAGACGGGCGGATGATCATCATCGAGATGAACCCCCGGGTCTCTCGCTCCTCCGCCCTGGCCTCCAAAGCCACCGGTTTCCCGATTGCCAAGGTGGCGGCCAAACTGGCCGTGGGATACACCCTGGACGAACTGCGCAACGAGATCACTGGCGGTGCCACCCCGGCCTCCTTCGAGCCCAGCATCGACTATGTGGTGACCAAGATCCCCCGCTTTGCGTTCGAGAAGTTCCCCCAGGCCCAGGACCGCCTCACCACTCAGATGAAGTCGGTGGGTGAAGTGATGGCTATGGGCAGAACCTTTCAGGAGTCCCTGCAGAAGGCCCTGCGTGGCCTGGAGACGGGAAAATCCGGACTGGATGAGATCGTGGACCTGAAAGCCCGCGATGCCCGTCGAACCGTGCTCAATGAGATTAGGCAACCTGGAGCCGAACGTATCTGGTATCTGGCGGATGGCTTTCGCCTGGGTATGTCCATGGAGGAGATATTTCAGGCAACCCGTATCGACCCCTGGTTTCTGGTGCAGATCGAGGAGTTGGTCCGGATCGAGGATGGGGTCAGAAAAGGGGGGGTGGAGGCCCTGGATGAGGCGCGGCTGCGCCACTTGAAGCGTAAGGGGTTTTCGGATCGCCGGCTGGCGGATCTCCTGGGAACCCAGGAGCAGGTGATCAGGGAGCTGCGCTGGAAGGCGGGCGTGAGGCCGGTGTTCAAACGGGTGGATACCTGCGCCGCCGAGTTTGCCACCAGTACGGCCTATCTATACTCCACTTATGAAGAGGAGTGCGAGGCGTGCCCCACGGACCGGAAAAAGATCATGGTGTTGGGTGGCGGGCCCAATCGCATCGGCCAGGGGATCGAGTTCGACTATTGCTGTGTTCATGCGGCCTTTGCCCTGCGCGAAGATGGCTACGAGACCATTATGGTGAACTGCAATCCAGAGACGGTCTCCACCGACTATGACACCTCCGACCGGCTCTATTTCGAGCCCCTGACCCTGGAGGATGTGCTGGAGATCATCGACCGTGAGAAGCCCGCCGGTGTGATCGTGCAGTATGGCGGCCAGACACCGCTGAAGCTGGCCGATGAGCTGGAGCGGGCAGGAGCGCCGATCATCGGCACCAGCCCGGATTCCATCGATCTGGCGGAGGATCGTGAACGGTTTCAGAAACTGGTCGGGAAACTGGGCCTGAAGCAGCCCCCCAATCGTACTGCCACCGAGTCAGAACAGGCCGTGAGACTCGCCTCGGAGATCGGTTATCCGCTGGTGGTCCGTCCCTCCTATGTATTGGGTGGCCGGGCGATGGAGATCGTCTATGATGAGCAGGATCTGCGTCGCTATATGCGGGAGGCGGTACGCGTTTCGAACGATTCACCGGTGCTGCTGGATCGCTTCCTGGACGATGCCATCGAAGTGGATGTGGATGCCATCTGTGACGGCAGCGAGGTGCTGATCGGCGGCATTCTGGAGCATATCGAACAGGCGGGGGTGCATTCCGGGGATTCCGCCTGCTCACTGCCCCCCTACACGCTGTCGTCTGCGGTACAGGACCGGATGCGGGAGCAGATCAGGGAGATGGCACTGGAACTGGGGGTGATCGGGCTGATGAATACCCAGTTTGCCATCAAACAGGATGACATCTATCTGCTCGAGGTAAACCCTCGGGCATCCCGTACCGTACCCTTCGTATCCAAGGCCACCGGCGTTCAACTGGCCAAAGTGGCGGCCCGCTGCATGGCGGGTATCTCCCTCGCGCAGCAGGGGGTTACCCGTGAGGTGATCCCGGAAAACTATTTCGTGAAAGAAGCGGTGTTCCCATTCGTGAAATTCCCCGGTGTGGATATCCTGCTCGGTCCCGAGATGAAATCCACCGGTGAGGTGATGGGGATCGGCAAGACCTTTGGTGAGGCCTTCGCCAAGGCGGTGGAAGGAGCGGGTGATCCCCTGCCCAGGCGGGGGAAGGCGTTGCTGTCGGTACGCGATGCCGACAAACGGCGTGCTGCCGCTGTGGCGGGGGATCTGAAGGGGTTTGGCTTCGATCTCTATGCGACCGGAAGGACCTGCAAGGCTATCGTCGACGCGGGAATCGAGTGCATAAAGGTCAACAAGGTGGCAGAGGGCCGCCCTCACATCGTGGATATGATCAAGAACGATGAGTTCAGTCTGATCATCAACACCACAGAGGGAAAAAAGGCGATCGTGGACTCCGCCGAGATACGCCAGACCGCGCTGCAGCACAAGGTGAGCTACAGCACCACCTTGTCCGGTGCGGAGGCCATTTGTCTGGCGCTCAAACAAGGGGAAAAGATGAGCGTGAACCGGCTGCAGGATCTGCACAAATAGCGAATACCAGGGGCATTCCCGGGTACTCTGGGAGGTATGTGCTCACAAATAAAAAAATGGCCGCGGATTGACGCGGATTACACACGGATGTTGTTATGGCTTTGATATACGAAGGCTGGTGCGAAGGTCGGCCTGCCAATCAACAAAAAGTAGCGTTCACGAGGCTTATTGCATCAAATCAATCCGTGTTTGATCCGCGTTAATCCGCGGCTAAATATCTTTTGATCCCGTTTATGAACCTTGTGCTAATGTTTGATACTGCATAAGAACGAATAAGTTATGTGGTGTTGGAAGGCTGCTGAACTGAACGAGCAGGAGAGAGCTAGATGACGAAGGTACCGCTTACGGTCAATGGTGCGCAAAAGCTGAGGGAGGAACTTGCCCAGCTGAAGGGGGAGGCACGCCCCACGGTGATCAAGGCGATCGCCGAGGCGAGGGCGCATGGGGATCTGAAGGAGAATGCGGAGTATCACGCCGCGCGTGAGCAGCAGGGGTTTATTGAGGGCCGGATCAAAGAGATCGAGGCGAAACTCTCCCATGCCCAGATCATCGACGTGACCACCCTGAATGCCGGGGGGCGGGTGGTGTTCGGGGCCACCGTGGAGGTCTACGAGGAGGAGACGGACGAGGAGCACAGCTTCCAGATCGTGGGCGAGGACGAGGCGGATATCAAACAGGGGCTCATCTCGGTCAGCTCCCCCATGGCCCGTGCCCTGATCGGCAAGTCCGAGGGCGACGTTGCGGAGGTGGTACTCCCCAAGGGCAAGCGGCACCTGGAGATCCTCAAGGTCCGCTACGAGTGACGCGGGTCAGACAGGCAGCCTGATCCTGGGATGCTTGGGGTGGCGCCGATAGAATGCGGCCACATGGCCGATGGTCTGGATCAATTCGGCGTCACATCGCTTGCTGATGGCATCCACCATCTTCCGGCGATCGCCCCGATCGCCTGCGTTGACCCGGACCTTGATCAGTTCATGGGTGTCGAGGGCGCTTCTCAGCTCGCTGAACAGATTGTCGGTCAGGCCGTTCTGGCCGACGATCACGACGGGTTTCATGTGGTGGGCCAGCCCCTTCAGATGGCGGCGCTGTTTTTCAGTGATGGGCATGGATGACTCCCGATTGGATATGGCCGCGTATTCTAACCTTTATTCCCCGCTGGCACCTATGTGCTCCGCAAATAATACCTTGCCAGATTATCCGGCGATCTCTGACTCCTCGCATCACGCATTGCATGCAATTGAATCAATGCAATGCGCGAGAGGAGCCACAGCAATATTTATATTTCTTCCCGCTACCACAGGGGCAAGGCGCATTGCGCCCCACCTTTGGTTTTCCTGTTATATCTTTTGGGGCGGGGGGCGATGCCAAGGTTGTTGCAGAAGCTTCTCGATAAGGTGACCAATAGGCATGTATGGCGGGACTGTCGGTGCAACCTTACTGGACCACTCCGCATGTATCGCCTTCCCGTCCACCGCCGCATCCAGTTCTGCCCGGCCTTCCGGGGTGGCAAGAACTCGAGGGGACTCGGTATTTCGGGCTTCTCATCCAGCAGCGGCTGTCAGGCATCACCGGTAAGGCAATTCCCTCCAGAAGGCCACTGCACCATTCGGCGACGACCATATACGGAGACTACCCGCCTTCGCTTCGCTCTCCATGGGGAGCAGCGTAGGAGATTACTGGATTCAGGCCTGTGTAACCCGATTACGCCCGTTCCTCTTGGATTTATAGAGGGCATCATCGGCACGCTGGATCAGGTCCAGCTGCTCCTCACCGTGGCGGTACTGGACCACACCGGCTGAGATGGTGATCTGCCCAAGGGGTTCCCGGGTGCCGGTGCGCACCAGTTTGGTGTCGGCGATACGCCCCCGGATCTTGTTGCACAAAGTAGTCGCCCCCTCCAGTCCGGTCTCCGGTAGCAGCAGTACAAACTCCTCCCCGCCATAGCGGGCCGCCGTATCCTGCCCCTTTATCGACTGTTTCAGGGTTTCCGACACGACGCGAATCACCTTGTCACCCACCAGGTGTCCGAAGGTGTCGTTAACCCGCTTGAAATGATCGATGTCCAACATCACCAGGCAGAATAGGCTCTGGGCGCTCGCTTCGGTCATTTTGCCTGATAGCAAGTCGAAAAAGGTCGCCCGATTGGTCAGCCCGGTGAGAGAATCCCTGGATGCCTGCTTCCTGATCTGCTCCAGTTCCTCTTGGAGTTTGTCCATCTCCTGCGATTTTACATTGAAATCATCAGTGACCTGATCGAAAGAGCGTTTCACCTTCCGGGTCTCATTCAGAACCTCCGACAACAGGCCGTACACGTCCTTGATCGATCCAGCAGTGCTGCAGCTGGCATCGAACCGTTCCAGGGCCTCTCCAAAACTAGCGGCATCTCTGCCCGTGTTTGTCAGCGTGGAGGCGGTGTCTCTGAGTGCCTCCTGGATGTTGTGTCTGACCTGCTCCACCTGGTTGATGTTACATTCCGAGAAGAACTCCTCGAAAAGCTGTTCGTTCAAGGCATCGGTGAAGGGGGTCTTCTCTTCGATCAACTGATCGACGCGCTCGTTCAGTGCCGCCGTTTCGCCTGAGACGTAACGGAACCAGACGGCGTAGTTTATTGGCGCAGGTGGTATGCCCTGCTTCATCATAAGGGGCACGGCGAGGCGGAATATTTCTTTATTGTATTCAGCACTGGAGGCTTGGTTATGGTTCTCGTTCACTATTGTTACCCACTGGACTTAAAAAAATTATTTTCGCATGCCCGCATCTGAATTCGTAAAATTTCTGGCCTGTTTTTCATCTGGCAGGCATCGGTTTCAGATACTGGAACTCGCACTGGAATGTAGCGGCTGGAGTGTCGGAAGGTTTACCCACCGGTAGCCGTGGAGGCAAGGCTGGGAATTGGGTGGACGATAGATTAAAAAATCTCGTTCCTTAGCCGCTAAGGAGTGGCGCAAAAATAACTTCCCGAGGTTAGGCGCAATCACTTCGTAAGTAGGAACCGTTAGTCTCAGATGGCGCAGTTGTAATTCTGTGCATTATTACTGGGAAGATGCAGCTTTCTTGATCATTTCCCAAATCCATTCAAGGCCCAGTTTTCGGGCCACCTTTCCCGCCTCTTCGACCCAGTGCCCGTTTCGTGCCGGGTGGTAGAGCACGCCGATCCGCTTGGCCCTGGGCAGAAATCGCCTGAGCCACTGCAGTTGCGACGCCGCTGGGATCTTCATCGATACAGAGATGGCGTTGGGGGCCTCTCTGACCTTCTTGTCATTCAATGTGAGGGCTGAAAGCAGCGGCCGGTCCGAAAACTGCCGCAGTGCCAGCCGGGTGGCCGTAACCGTTCACTCCCCCTGCCGTTTTGAACCCCTCACCCTAACCCTCTCCCTAAGGGAGAGGGGATTATAGGAGGGGGGACTGAACGGTTACGGGTGGCCTTGCTGCCGAGACTGTAGATCATGGCCGGCGGCGCTTTCCTGAGTTGCTGCAGCAGCGCATCCGGCCGATCCTCCTTGCCGTTGGCAAGGTACTCCACGAACCGGGTGTCGGGCAGATGCTCGATCACGGCCTGCTCAAAGGCCGTTCGGCTCTGCTGATAGGCCCCGACGTTGCTGCTGCTGAATACCGCGACCGTCGCCGGCGCGGCCAGAACCGCGGGCCCCGGGAGGGCCAGCAGGAGAATCAGTATCCAATCCGGCCAGGTAGGCCGGGAATGATGGGTGTTCCCAGGTGACATGCGTCCAATTGCCGTCAAAAGGCGTAGTTGAGCTTGGCCCGGAACAAGCGGCCATCCTGTTCGATGGCATCCTGTGTATGTTCCTCGGAGGCCGGGTCATGGTATTTCTTGTCAAACAGGTTGTAGACACTGAATGAGAGGTCGAGACCCGGGTACAGCTGGGGTGCAAACAGGGTCAGATTGGTGACCGAAAAATCACTGGTGTCCCCACCCGACAAGGTATCCCGTTTTCCCGTGTACAGCACTTCCAGGCCTGCATAGACTCTCTTTTTGATGAGCGGCGCGATCAGGCTCAACTTGGCCAGGTGATTGGGTGAGTTGGACAGACTATCCTTGGTATCCTGGTTTTCTGTATGCTGATAGCTGTAGCTGACACGACCGCTCACCTCGTTGGACTATTTTTTTCCCTCCAGTTCGAGTTCGAGCCCGTAGGCATCGACGTCACCGGTGTTATCGAGATACAGGCAGCCGGGCTGGTCGTTGCCTTCGCAGTCGCTGTCGGTGGGGTCGAAGTTCAGCTCGATGAGGTCCTCGATCTTGTACTTGTAGAGATTGACCACCCCGCGGAACTGCCGGTTGAACTGTTGCTCCAGAACCAGTTCCAAGGTCTTTATGGTCTCAGAGTCCAGATCTTCGGCAGGACGCTGGGTCCAGTAGCCGTCGTGATAGTAGAGCTCATAGGCCGATGGTGCCTTGAAGGTGCTGCCGTAGAGCAGCTTCACCGTGGTCTTCTCCCAGGGGTTGTAGATGACGGCCAGACGCGGGTTGAGTGTGCTCCCGGAGACGTCATAGTCGTCGTAGCGCAGGCCGAAATTGAGGATGAGATCGTCCCGAAGCTGGAATTCGTCCTGCAGGTAGATGCCCCAGTCGGTGGTATTCTGATGGTCGTCGAGATAGACCTCCTCGTCGTGGTTTTCCTGATTCTGGTCGTCGTTGTAGCGTATCTCCACGCCCGTCGTAAACCGATGCCGCTGCCACAGCCGCCGGGTGAGCTGAAGCTCGCCATTCCACCAGTTTCCATCCAGTTTGTCTTTGTTGGTCACCAGGTAGGGTGGGTCTTCCTCCTCCTCCGCCCAGTCGTAGACGTAGTCGCCTTTGTAGTTATAGTGTGCGCGGCTCACCCGGGCCAGCAATCCGGTCCCGTTGCTGTATTCGTGCTCATATTTCAGATTGAAATAGTAATAGCTGTCGTTGGTGTGGTTGTTGTTGTTATTATTGAAGACGGTGTCCCAGGCGGCCGTAGGAACGTCCTTCTTGTAATCCCCGTAAATCGCCTCGAAGGTGAGGTCTTTGAAAGAGAGGCTGGCGAACAGCTGTTTGATGGTCTGCCCGTCCCCGTCTTCGGCAACGCCGTTGTTGGTGGCCGGATCATCGAATTCGGGGTAGTAGAGCCGGTTGTCTCCATCGCTGTCCAGGTAGCTGCCGGAGAGCAGCAGCTCCAGGCCGTTTTCCATGCGGTTGCCATAGCTGAAGCGCCCTTCATAGGTATCGTGACTCCCCGCTGCCGCGGCCACCTCGGCGCCGGAGAGGTCACGGCCCCGCTTGGTGATCACGTTGATCACCCCGAAGATGGCGCTGGTGCCATAGATGGATGAACTCGGTCCCCGAACCACCTCCACCCGATCGATCAGGTCGACATCGACTGGAAACTCACCACCGACCGCGGCGCTGTAATAGACATTGTCATTGAGCGGGGTGCCATTCAACAGCAGCAGGCGGCTGTTGTAGTCGCCGGGCCGACCGAACCCCCGCACACCGATGTAATCGTAGTTGCGGTCATAGGTGTTCGAGAACCCCCGGAGGCTGTTGAGGATGTCAGCCAGGGTGCGATGACCGAATTTTCTGATCTCATCCGCGGTGACGACGCTCACCGAGGCGGGGGCCTCGGTTACCTTCTGCTCATACTTGGAGGCGGCATATACCGAGGGGATCTCATCGAACAGCATTTCCTCGTCATCCAGCCCATCATCGTTCAGTATTTCTTCGTCCTGGTTTTCGCTGGCCCAAACCGGCGCGCAAAGGAGGAGTGTGGCGAATCCAGCCACTAACATCGTTGTCAATGAAGCGTATTTCATACGTCTCTTCATTTTTCTCACCAGCGAACGAATTTGCACAATCCCATCGCAGGCGCGAGCCTCGGTGAGCAGCTGGAACCAGGGGGATAACCTGCAGAAAATCCGGATCCACGCATTAGATCGAAGACTGACAGACTTAGATTCCGTTAGATTGAGCGGCCGGTCAGTAGGATTCTTTACTGATTGGATTGGGAGCCGGAATCTCCAAGGGTTGCCACATGCCTTTGACGCCGGCATCGCAACATGCCGTGGCCGTCCCATCCCATGGAGCCGGCCGCACCAGGGTGTTGGCGTAGGCCGATGCGGTTAAGGAACTGGCCCTAAATGCCGATATACTCCGGGTGATGTTGAGCTATCGTGTTCATGTGCATCATCTTCTGCTCTTTGGTTGCAAAATAGCTTAGGGCTCGCGAAATAATAAGTCCCTGAATTTGGGGCATCGAGACGCCCGTCTGGCAAGGCGCGGAAACGCAGGAATATTCTTTATCTTTCAAGTTTTCGCAACGCTGCCAGGCGGGATAGATCGGCGTCCCAAAACAGGGAGTTATTGTTTCGCGAGCCCTTATGAACAAAATGAAAGACAAATCTCAAACGCCAGACACTCTCAGGCAGGTTGAAAAAATTCAGGTTGCAGCATATCAAGTGAAGATGGGTATGTTTGTCTGTGACCTGGACCGGCCATGGGAGGAGACACCTTTCCTGTTTCAAGGTTTTATGGTCGATCATATTGAACAGATTGAACAACTGCAGGAGCTTTGCGATTTCGTCTGGGTCGACAAGACAACGATAAGGCATAGTTTGACGACGAAATTTACCCAAGCAGACAGGACTACAATTGAAATAAAAAAAGTTTCACATCATGATGCAGACGATGAGAAACAACTAGATACAGTTCAGGTAATTCCAAAAGAAACAGGCGTTATAACTATTATAAAGACGATTGCGAAAGGGACTGCATCTATACAAAAAACCAAAACCTTCAATAAAAAGATCACGAACAATAGCAGCTCTGTAGAGTCGCTGAGAAAAGACTTGAAAACTGCTGAAGTCACATTCAATCTCACGAAGAAACTGGTCAAATCGATCATCGCCGACATCAGAATCGGCGGTAGCATCGATACTCCCGCAGCAAAAGAGGCGATAGCCGCCTGCGTCGACAATATCATACACCGCGAGGATGCTATGTTGTTATTGACGAAACTGAGAACTAGAGACGAGTATACGTCAGAGCACAGCCTCAATGTGGCCATACTTTCGATCGCCTTGGGGCGTAGTATCGGGATGAATCGTCAGCAGCTCAATGAAGTCGGTCTTGCCGGCCTTCTGCACGACATGGGAAAGATATTGACTCCGAGTGAAGTACTGAATAAACCAGGTCGCCTGACCGACGAAGAGATGGAGATCATGAAACAGCACCCGGCGGATGGACGGGATATCCTGCTCTCCAGTCATGACATTCTCGACGAGGCCATAAACGTTGCCTACAGCCATCACGAACGCCTGAACGGTAGCGGTTACCCGAGAGGTGTGGATAGAAAAGAGCTTTCGTCCTGCACAAAAATTGTCACCATAGCTGATGTGTACGACGCTATAACAGGCGACCGGGTATACAGTGACGGTCGAACTGCTGCAGAGGCGATCGCAATCCTGCATGCTGGCCGTGATACCATCTTTGACTTGAAACTGATAGACCAATTTATCCAGAATATCGGGATCTATCCGGTAGGAACGGTGGTTGAGATGCACAACGGGGAAGTGGGGATAGTGGTAAAATCTAATTTAGAGTACAGGTTACGCCCCGTCATCAAGCTCATTCTGGACCAGGACAAAGCGCCTCGAAAGAATCGCTTTGTGGACCTCGCCAAAACGGATGAGGATCCAAATGGTATGCCATACACTATCAAGTGCTCACACTCACCGCGTGTATTCGGTATCGACGCTAGATCACATATTATGTCGACTTTATTATGATCAGGAACCTCAGCAGTGCCGCTGACCTGTTCCTACCAAAAACCCTGTCCGGGGACTGCCCATGGCGAATTAACTCAGAGCGCAAGCGAGCATTATCCCTTACGAGCATCCCTTGTCAGCAAGCTTCCCATGCAATCCTTTGATACCTCCATTGAAGATGGATTTGCGGACCATTGCGGCAAACTCGCGAGGAGGCAGCGGGCGGGAGAGGTAAAAACCCTGGCCCAGGTCACAGTTCTGCTTTGACAGTAAGGTCAATTGTTCTGCCGTTTCCACCCCTTCTGCAACAACCTTCAGGCCAAGCCCATGCGCCATGGATATAATCGACAGGGTGATGAATGCATCGTTCTGGAAAGCGGTAATGTCGCGTACGAATGATTTGTCGATCTTGAGGCAGTCGGCCGGGAGATGTTTCAGATAGGCGAAGGTGCTGTAGCCTGTACCGAAATCATCCACCGCTATATGGCCACCCATAGCCTTGAATTCCCGGAGCACCTTGGTTGTCAACTCGATATTTTTCATTATTGAGCTTTCAGTAATCTCCAGTTCAATCAGTTCTGGATCGATCTGATATTTTTCCAGCGACTGTTTCATCTGAATCAGAATGTTCGGCGCGTCGAACTGGATTGGTGATAGATTGACGGCTATTCTCAGTGGTGCCATCCCTTCATCCTGCCACTGGCGTAACTGACGGCAACTGCTGTCAAACACCCACTTTCCGATTGGGTGTATCAGACCGGACTCTTCTGCCAGTGATATGAAATGGGAGGAAGGGATCATCTCTCCATTGAGATGGCAACAACGCAGCAAGGCCTCAGCAGCAACGATGTTGCCAGTTTTCAGATCAATCTGAGGCTGATAATACAGTTCCAGTTCCCCTCGCTCCAGTGCGTGATGCAGTCTGTGTTCAAGATCGCTACGTTGCTGAATCAGTTGGCGAATCTCATCCGAAGCGAAGCGGAAATTGCCCGGAACATTCTGTTTCTGAGTGTTAAGCGCTGCACAGGCGCTTTTCAACAATAATTCCGGGGTCCTGCCATCCTGTGGATAGAGGCTGATTCCGATAGTAACGGTAACGTTGATCTCCCTGTTTTCGATCTCAAAGGGTAAAGCCAGCTGTTCCAGCAACTGGCGAGCAATATTGGCGACGGAGCGTCCGCTGGAGAGATCTTCCAGTATCAAAACGAATTCATCACTGCTGTTTCTGGCCAGAAGGTCGCTGCCACGTATACTTTTTTTCAGGCGGGTGGCGACGGCCTGCAGCAACTGGTCACCAACCTGGTGGCCCAGGCCATCGTTGACCCGCCGAAACCGGTCCAGATTAATGATCAGCACCGCCACATTGCAGACCGCTCTCTTTGCACGTGCGATTATCCTGTTCAGCTGGGTGGCGAGCAACGCACGGTTAGGCAGGCCAGTCAGGGCATCCAGATATGATGAAGCGGCATTGGCTTTGCCTGTCATCTGTTCCCGTGAGTCCTCGTAGAGAGTGACGATCTGCCCCAAACGGCGACCCCACCGGTCGCGGAGAGGCGTGCTTCTTATCCACACCGGGCGATGTTCCCCGGAATGGCTTGTCACCTCGCCCTTGCAGGGAACCGTAATATGTCGATTTCCATCCAGCACGGCGGTCATGGCTCCGCCGTTTTCATCATCACTGACGCTAAGGATCTCCTGCAGTGAATGTCCCTGTATCTGGCCAATGGAATAGCCGATCAACCCTTCTGCTGCGGAATTCAGGTACTCTATGATGCCTTCCCTGTCAATAACGAGAATACTATCGCTGAGTGTACTCAGAGATGCCTCGGCCTTCTGCTTTTCTGTCGACGCCTGCTGAACCACCTGCTTCAATCGGGTCCACATCCCGACTGGATAGACGAGACCAATAAGCAAAAGTGCCGAAGCAGGTGCGAACCAATACCGAAAGAACTCCATCATGAAGGTGCTGAGCAGCAGAGGGGGCAGCAACAATCCGAGCCAGGCCAG
Source organism: Sedimenticola sp. (assembly GCA_030619405.1). GTDB lineage: Bacteria > Pseudomonadota > Gammaproteobacteria > Chromatiales > Chromatiaceae > JAUXBK01. The sequence goes on from JAUXBK010000005.1 coordinate 14,432, forward strand.
CAGGGTCCAGCGGGTGGCGAGATGGAGAGAAAGAAACAGTGAGGAGAGTACCAGGAGAAGCGTAATCACCCTGTTCCATCCCAGGTCAAGGGGCCGAATGGCATTTCCGCGAAGCAGTGTGTCCAGGATATTGGCGTTGAACTCGACGCCATTCATCGGCTGGTGGCCGGTCGTAGGGGTTGGCAGAAGATTTCCAAAGCCGGCCGCGGTGACGCCTATCAAGACCCATTTGTTGGCAAATTCTGCCACATTGACCCGCCCCTTAAGCACATCAATATAAGAGAATTGATTGAAGTGGCCGGGTGGTCCCGCAAACGGAATCAGAACTCGGTGGTCCCTTACCCAGAGACCGTTTGACGCCACTTCCGTTCCTTTCCGGCGCTGACCCGGAAGTGCGCCATCAATGACCTCATCCAGCTGCAACATGGCCAGTGGGAATGCGGGCCAGCGCGCTACGCCCAATCCTGCTTTGAGGAAGACGCTGCGGGCAATGCCGTCTGAGTCCAGTTCCCCATCCACATGCCCCACCCCGGCGGCTGCTTGTTCAAAAACTGGTAAGGGATGAACTGCTACCAAACCTTCAAAGGGCGCCTTTGTTTCTGGAAAAAGAGGTAGTATGACTCGGCCACTGTCGCGAATAGCCTCTGCCAGGGCGAGATCGCCTGCGGGATCGAACTTGTCCGGCTGGGAAAGGATCAAGTCCAGTCCAATGGCTCTGCTGCCAGCCGCTGTCAGTCTCGCAATCAGCTCCCGGTGAGTACGCCGCGGCCAGGGGAAACGGCCAAGGGCTTCAATGCTCTGTTCGTCTATGGCCACGATGCGTATGTCCGAGGGCGGGGGACGGGACCACAGGCCGGCATGTAGGTCATATATGACCTGGTCCCAACGCTGGAGCATTGGAGAATCCGTCAGCAACAGGGCCAAGGCACCTGCAAAGAGGAACAGAGCACCGGTTTTCAGGCGGCTGTATGACGCAGTGGTGTGACTCACAATAACAGTACTAAAACCATTATCAGTGGTACTGTCAGCACAACCCAGCTGATATCTTCTTTCGGGGGGGTAACCTCAATACGCTGCGGTGCCCCGAATGGCCCTTCAATACCGTCTGCGGTGATACCCTTTACCCGCATATAGTATGTGCCTGGCTGTGGTTTTGGCAGCCGGTAGCGGGATTCATCGGTCTCTATGTCTGCGAGTGGATTCGAGAAATCAGGGTTTGTGGACACCTGAAAGCGATAATGCTGGCCCGGCTCCCCCGGGCGCCAATGAAATGTCACTCCCTGCTCGTCCAGGATAGGAGGTTCTGTACCTGGTGCTTTGGGTGTAATCGTAAACTGCTGGGGGGTGCCCGCAGGCCCGGCTTTTCCTTCCAGATCCAGAGCCGTGACGCGCCAGTAATAGATCCCTGGCTTCAGCTGCTGCTCGGGGGAGAACTGCTCTGATTCAAGATCAGGGCGATCCAGGAGCGGTTGGTCGAAACGGGTATTGGTTGCCAGTTGGAAATGGTAAGCGGATGTCTGCTCAGTGTGTGCCCACTTGAAGCTGGGTCCAGGGTCGGTAAGGGACGCACCAGCCTCAGGTGTCACCTGAAAAGGCGGGGATGGGCGGGCATTGATCTCTATCGGAAGGATTGCGTCTATTCCCTCCAGACCCAGTTTATCGACGCCTCGAATCCGCAGCTGATATTTGCCATCGGGAATATTGGTGTCGATGACACTGATACTGGCTTTTCTAAAGAGTTCATCGAAATACAATAAATCGAGGTTTCCCCGGTGCGCAATCTGGACGCGGTAGCCTCCGGCCCCGTGCAAAGGTGGAAATCTGAATGCAAACGGGATCGTCTCGAACAAGGCCGGTACCCCAGTCAGATCAGGTGGCGGCAGCAGTTTAACAGGCTGTGACGGTGGCTTTCCCGTTCTGGTGACAATACCAAACCCACCAGACAGCGTTCGGGTGATGGATTTACTGCTCACCTGAACGCTTCCTTTGGCCACTTCTACCCGTGATATGTCGCCGGAAGCGTCCGCCGAAACCCGAAAACCGGTCCCGCGTACCGCAGACAGTGCCGAAGGGGTGGTAATTTCAAAGCGCGTGCCCCGCTTTTTTCCCGGGTTGACCCGGTTCCGTGCACGGCCCCTCTTCATCTTGATCCGGGTGTCGGTTATATCGCCATCACCATAGGCCTGTAACTTCTGGAACTCCAGTTCACTTCCGGCAGTCAGCAACAGGCGCGAACCATCAGCAAACTCCAGCAACAGATTGCTGCCAGGGTGCGTGGCTAACCTGTCATGCTCTTTGAGCTGTTCTCCCAGCCGAGCTTTACGTTTGGCTAAACTTCTGCCGTCGGTTATCTCTGCCTCTCCCCGCAGCGCCAAAATTTTTGCTCCGGCCGGGTTTATCTTCGACCAGGCGGTTGGCATCCGCAGGCGGGTACCTGGTGGTATCCGTCGCGGCGTCGTGATCTGGTTGAGTTTCTGCAGTCGGCGCCAGAAGCGCATGCTCACCATATATTTTCTGGTGAGGTCCCACAGGTTGTCCCCTTCCTGCACGGTGTAGACCCATTCACCGGCCAAGGAGTTTGTCGGCCAAAGGGGCAGGAGAAGGTAAGTAGTGGCAAAAACTGCCAGCAGAAAATAGGCAGAGAAGCCGGATTTCGTCCTTTTGGTGTCCATGCGTAACATTTCTCTAAATCCAGACCTCGCCATTTCCGTTCAAAATCGTCTCAATAAATGGACAGGATTAACAGGATTTACAGGTTTATGTGATTCTGCAAATTCTGTTAATCCTGAACAATCCTGTAAATCCTGTCATTTTTTTGGTGCCGGCAACGGGCTGTACTCGTTGCAGAGTGTCCAATTTTCGTCCGAAAATGTATTTTTTTATTAGAACTAAGTAAGTTATATATCCATGATCAAATCATGGTGTTGAGGTCTGCAAATATAAATTTGCCGGGTTCTTCAGGCCCGGTACATCTGGGCGAAGTTGCAGGGCCGGGTACGGTGGTCAAGCTGCTGTTTCAGGATCTTGCCCCAGCCGGTCCGGCAGGCCCCGGAGGAGCCGGGCAGGCAAAAAACCAGGGTGTGGTTGGTAAGGCCCGCGATGGCCCGGGATTGGATCGCCGAGGCGCCGATCTCCTCCATGGAGACGGCCCGAAACAGCTCCCCGAACCCCTCGATAGGCTTGTCCAGCAGGGGTATCACCGCCTCCGGGGTGCTGTCGCGACCGGCTATCCCGGTGCCCCCGGTACTGATGATGACATCCACACCGGGATCGGCGATCCAGCGGGAGAAAACGGCCCGCATCTGGTAGATGTCATCCTTTACGACCAGCTTCTCCACCACCTTGTGTCCACTCTCTTCCGCTCCCTCCCTGATCACCTTGCCCGACTTGTCGGTCTCTTCGGTACGGGTATCGGAAACGGTGAGTACCGCGATATTGAGCGGTATGAAACCGGAATCGTCATAGTGTCCTGTCATTAAAGTTCTCCCAGTTTGATTTTTCACCTAGGTTTCAGTTCCAGCCCTGTATGAATCCCGAGCAACGATCGTTCGAACCTGGAATTTTACACCAAAAGGGGCACGGCTACCGCTGCAGCAGGGCGCGCGCCTTTTCTGCCGTCACCGGGTATCCGAGCAGAAACCCCTGTGCTCTGGAACAGTGCAACCGACGCAGGTAGGCGGCCTGCTCTTCGTTCTCCACCCCCTCTGCCACCACCTCCAGCTCCAGCTCCCTGGCCATGGCGAATATCGCCGTCACGATAGAGCTTCGATCATCCGGTGACTGTATATCGCTGATGAATGAACGGTCGATCTTCAGGGTATGCAGTGGCAGTGCCTGCAGGTAGCCGAGCGAGGAGTAGCCGATACCGAAATCATCCACGGCGATGCGCACGCCCTGGGCCGCCAGCAGCTGCAACCGGGAGGCCGCCTGATCCATCTCCTGCATCAACACGTTCTCGGTGATCTCCAGCTCCAGCCTGTCGCCTGATAGCCCATTCCGCTTCAACGCCTCCAGGATACCGCTCTCGAAATCCGCCTGTACCAGCTGAGCGGCTGAGAGATTGATCGCCAGCACCGCTTCCGGGAAACCGCCCCGCTGCCATTCCCTCAGTTCACGACAGGCCTCCTCCAGCACCCAGTCCCCGATTTCGGTGATCAGTCCGGTCTCTTCCGCCACCGGCACGAATTCGTCGGGCAGGATCACTCCCCGCTCCGGGTGGTGCCAGCGGATCAACGCCTCCATACCCCAGACCCTGCCACTGCAGATATCCACCTGCGGCTGAAAATAGAGCTCGAACTGGCGCTCTTTCAGCGCCGTTCGGATCCCACTCTCAATGGTGGCCTGCTGTCTGAAGATCCCTTTCATATTATCCGAAAAGAACTCGAAGCCGTTCTTACCACGCCCCTTTATATGGTACATCGCCATGTCCGCGTTCTTGACCAGCTCGTTCATGGACTTACCATCTTCGGGATACAGTGCGATCCCGATGCTGAAACTGACGAACACTTCGTAACCATCGATGACCACCGGCGCCTTCAGCTGATCCAGGATCTTCCGGGCGATCATCGCGGCATCATCCCGTCCTGCGATATCGGGCAAAAGCAGGTTGAACTCATCCCCACCGACCCGGGCCAGGGTATCGCTGCCGCGCAGACAGCTGCGCAGGCGTGACGCCACCACCTGCAGCAGCCTGTCCCCTGCCAGATGCCCGAGAGAGTCGTTGATCACTTTGAACCGGTCCATGTCCAGATACATGACGGCGAGCAGACTCTGGTTGCGTCTGGCCCGGGAGAGCGCCAGCTCGAGCCGGTCCTGGAACAGAGCCCGGTTCGGCAGTTTGGTCAGCAGATCATGATGGAGCTGAAAAGTGATCAGCTCTTCGGCCCGCTTGCGCTCACTGATGTCCCGCAGCACCCCATAGGTACCGCGGTAAACACCGTCCTTGCTGTCGGAATATATTCCGATTGCGCTCAGTTCGACGGGAATGGAGCGGGATTCGAGATGCCGGTAGGGCAGCCTGCGGTCATGGCACAGCAGTCTGAGCTCCACATTGGTGCTGGCCCGACGGCCGGTACGCCGCTCGGCGAAGGCAAATCTCGCCTTCTCCCGGTCTTCCGGGTGGACCAGTCCCAGGTGGTGTCGGCCCAGCAACTCCTCCCGGGAGTAGCCCAGAAGGCTCCCGATACGTTCATTGACGAAGCTGAACCGGCCCTTTTCATCCAGCATGTAGATGATATCCGGGGAGTTGTCGACGATGAAACGGTAGCGCTGTTCCGATGCCTCCAGGCGCCGCTGCATCACCTGTACCTCATGTTCCAGGTCGCGCTTGTGCAGTACGCTGTTGAGCACCCGGTACAGCTCATCCGGTGCGCAGGGTTTGCGCAGAAAATCGAGGGCGCCCCGGCGCAGCGCCTCGGTGGCGCTCTCGAAGGTAGTCTCACCGCTGAGCACGATCACAGCCGTTTCCGGAAAGCGCTCGGCGGCCTGTACCATTACCTGCTGCCCATCCATCCCGGGCATGTTCAGGTCCAGCAGCATGATGTCGATCTCTCGCTCTGAAAGCATCTCCAGGGCCTGCCCGCCGCTGTCGGCGGAGTGGCACCTGAACCCGTAGGCGAGCAGCAGATCACGTACACTGTGGCGCAAGCGGGCATCGTCATCCACTATCAGTACGGTTGCCGATTCCGCTTCTGCCGAGCCTTCCACCTCTGCGTCGCTGCATTCGGCGTCGGGGCCGTTGCCGGTCAGCCATGAAACAGAGCTCTTCATCTCCCCTCCTGATCGCCTCTCTCTCAAACGATCTTTCGCGGCAACAGGATCACAAACTCCGCCCCGCCGCCTTTTTTGTTACTGCAGCTTATCGCGCCTCCCAGCTCCGACACCAGATGCTTCACGATGGTCAACCCCAGACCGGATGTGCCGATTAGGACCATAACACTGGCACTCAGCCCCGCGTCCTTCTGTATAATCTCAGCCAGCGTCTCGAAGCTGGCATCGGACTCCAGGCACGCATCGATCAACTCGAGCAGGAGATGGGGCAGCGCAGGCAGTTGTGTTTGGTCGACGTAAATGGCGTTTTGAATGGATGGATCCGACATAACTTTAAAGTACTCTATCAGATTCCTGCTGACTGTAATAATACTGTAATAATATGGAACCATCGCATTCCATGAAGAGACAGATCACCCAAATATCCAGCGACTCGTTACAGCTGCCCGAAGTCTCGGTAACAGCTGCCTCGTCTGCAACGACCCGGCCGCTGGGCATAGATCTCCGTTGCGCCGGATTTCTACCAAGCGCCGGGCGCCGGGCCAATCCACTTTCCCCTGGGTCAGCCGGCAGCCGCTACCTGAATACCGCCGCCACCAGGCCGGGGCAACTGCTCGATTGGGAGGAAGGAGAAAGTCCAGATATCGTTCGTTTCTTCGAGCGGCAACTGACCGACCAAAGGCAACCCGTGACACCGACCGGGGCACCTGACCCGGAAACAGACGGACTGCTGGCCGCCAGCTACCACGCCGCGCTGATGGCCAGGAAATAATCGCAGGATGCGCAAGTTAGCAGGTAATCATTCAGACCCCCTCTCGATCAGGCACACCTTGTAGGGGCGAAAGGTTCAAAGCAGGACCAGCAGCCAGACCGTCAGTACCAGGACGATACTGAGAAAAACCGCCGCCGACCCCATATCCTTGGCGCGGCCCGAGAGCTCGTGCTGCTCACCCCCGAAACGGTCGACCACCGCCTCGACGGCGGAGTTGAGCAACTCGACCAGGGGAACGATGAGCAGGCACCCCACCAGCAGTGCCCGTTCCACACCGCTCCGGCCCAGCCAGAGCCCCAGCGGGGCCATCAGCAGCAGGCCGAAAAGCTCCTGACGGAACGCCGCCTCGTGCCGAAAGCAGGCCTTGAAACCCTTTACCGTATAACCGTAGGCGTTGATCACCCGGTGCAGCCCGGTAGCAGCCGGGTCAGCCATCTCTGCTCGGGCTCCAGGCCAGATCCAGCTCGCGGGCGGCACGCACATCGTCCAGCCGCCTCACCGGCAGAGCATGGGGCGCCCCTTTCAGCAGCTCCGGTTCCGTTTTCGCCTCCTCCAGGATCTTTCCCATCACCTCGAGAAAGGCATCCAGGGTCTCCTTGTCTTCGGTCTCAGTGGGCTCGATCAACAGGCACTCCGGCACCAGCAGGGGAAAATAGGTGGTCGGGGCGTGAAACCCGTAGTCCAGCAGCCGTTTGGCGAAGTCCATGGTATTCACCCCCAGCTCCCTGGCCTGCCGGCGCAGGGTAATGATGAATTCGTGGGTCGCCCGCCGCTCCGGGTAGGCCGCCTCGTAACCCAGTTCCTGCAACCGCTCGAGCAGGTAGTTGGCGTTGAGAGTGGCGTATTCCGCCACCCGGGGTATCCCCTCCCGCCCCAGCATCCGGGCATAGACGTAGGCCCGCAACAGTACGCCCGCGTTACCGGCAAAGGCGGAGAGGCGACCGATGCTCTCCGGGCAGTCCGATTCGCTCAGCCAGCGGTAGTCATCCCCGTCCCGGTCCACCATCGGCACTGGCAGGTAGGGCTGCAGCCGCGCACTGACACCGACCGGGCCGGCACCGGGTCCACCGCCTCCATGGGGCGTGGAGAAGGTCTTGTGCAGGTTCATGTGGATCACGTCGAATCCCATATCACCCGGTCGCACCTTGCCCAGGATGGCATTGAGGTTGGCACCATCGTAGTAGAGCAGGCCACCGGCCTCATGCACCCGATTGGCGATCTCACGGATACGCCGGTCGAATACCCCCAGGGTGGAGGGGTTGGTGAGCATGATGCCGGCGGTCCTGGGGCCGAGCACCGTCTTAAGCGCTGTCACATCCACGTCGCCGTTCGCATCAGTCGGGATCTCCCGCACCTGATAGCCGCACATCACGGCCGAGGCAGGATTGGTGCCATGGGCCGCATCCGGTACCAGGATCTCACGACGCGCCTCGTCCCCCCGGGACTCGTGATAGGCCCGGATCATGGCCACCCCGGCAAACTCGCCCTGGGCGCCGGCGGCAGGGCTTAGGGAGACCGCCTGCATGCCGGTCACCTCCTTCAGCATCTCCTGCAGTTCATACATGCAGGCCATGAACCCCTGACTGTGGGTCTCCGGCGCCTCCGGGTGACGTGCCAGGAAACCGGGCAACATCGCCAGCTGATTGGCCCCGCGCGGGTTGTACTTCATGGTACAGGAGCCCAGCGGGTAGAAGTGGGTGTCGATGGAGAAGTTCTTCTGTGACAGACGGGTGTAATGACGCACCACCTGCATCTCCGACAGCTCCGGCAGGGCGGCCCTCACACGCCGCCTGAAACGCTCCGGAATCGCGGTGGTATCCCCTTTCGCCAGGGGGGCCTGGCCGGGGGCCCGGCGACCCGGGCGGGAGTGTTGGTAAATCAGGCTCAATCTAGTACTCCGGCAAGGTTATATTGATGGGTTCAGTTGGTCTAGCGGGGCACTGGTCACCCAGCAATTCTCAATATGGAAACAGAGTGCACATATCTAACCAAGGTTTTCACCACGAAGGACACGAAGAGCACGAAGAATTCTTATTTTTAAATATTTCTTCGTGTTCTTCGTGCGCTTCGTGGTGATTCTTTTTCCATATTTAGAATTGCTGCTGGTCACCACTCTTTGGGTTGCAGCTGGCAGGGGACACCCCCCTGCAGGGAGAGGACACGCTCCAGCTTGGTGGTCAGCGACTCCATCTCTTCCCGGGTGCGCCGCTCGGTGGCGCAGGTCAGGATACAGTTGTCACCCAGCTCCGGGTAGTCTCGGGAGAGATCCAGTCCTGCCAGCAGGTTGTGTGCGGCAAGTGCGCGCAGCACCCCCTTCGCCGCCACGGGCAGCTGTATCACCCGTTCGTGAAACACCGGGCGGTCGAAGCGGGACTCCACCCCGTGCAGCCGGATCAGTGACTCCACCAGCCACGCCGTATTGTCATAACAGGCGGCGGCCACCCGTTCCAGCCCCTCCGGACCCAGCAGCGCCATGTGGATGGTGGCGGCAGTCACCATCAATCCCTGATTGGTGCAGATGTTGGAGGTCGCCTTGGAGCGGCGGATGTGCTGCTCCCGGGCCTGCAGCGTCAGGGTGTAACCCGGCTTTCCATCCAGGTCCAGGGTACCTCCGATGATCCGCCCGGGCATCTGCCGGACCAGCGTCTGCCGGCAGCAGAGAAATCCAAAATAGGGACCACCGGAGGAGAGAGGGGCGCCCAGGGGTTGACCCTCACCACAGCAGATGTCCGCTCCCTGCTCACCCCACTCACCCGGGGGACTGAGCAGTGCCAGTGCCACCGGGTTGACCAGGGCGATGATCAGCGCCTTGTTGGCGTGGGCCCAGTCGGTGAGCAGCCCCACCTCTTCCAGCACCCCGAAAAAGTTGGGCTGGGGAATCACCAGGGCGGCAATATCCTCCCCCGCAAAGGCCGCCAGCGTCTCGGGGTCGATATGCCCGCCCGTGGAGTCGAAAGGCAGCTCCACCAACTCGACCCCCTGATTGTGGACGATATTGCGGACCACCCGCCGATAGTGGGGGTGTACCGTTCGCGGCACCAGCACCCGCCGGGACCTGGACTTTCGATTGGCACGCACCGCCATCAGGACTGCCTCTGCCAATGCGGAGGCCCCGTCATAGAGCGACGCATTGGAGACATCCATGGCGGTGACCGCCGTCATCATGGACTGGTACTCATAGAGCAGCTGCAGGGTACCCTGACTCGCCTCTGCCTGATAGGGCGTGTAGGCGGTGTAGAATTCACCCCGGGTGGCGAGCTGCCAGACTGCCGCCGGAATGTGGTGATCATAGGCGCCTGCACCGATGAAACAGACCGCCGCCCCGTCCTGCCGGGCCCTGGTATCCATCAACCGGCCGATCTCCATCTCCGACATCGCTTTCGGGATGGCATTCAGCTCACCGCAGCGCAGATCAGCGGGTATCTCGTCGAAGAGCTGTTCGACAGTGCCGACACCAATGGCCTGCAGCATCTCCCCGACTTCCTGCTCTGTGTGAGGTATGAAAGGCATGTCTGTCAGTGCGCCTCGGCGGCGATCAGCTCGGCATAGGCGTCGGCGTCCATCAGCCCGTCCAGCTGGCTGGTATCGGTCAGCTTCACCCGCAGCAGCCAGCCGTCACCGAAGGGGTCCTGGTTGGCCGTCTCCGGTGTGTCCGCCAGGGTCTCGTTGATCCCGACCACCTCACCAGATACCGGGCAATATATATCGGACGCCGCCTTCACCGACTCCACCACACCACACTCCCTGCCCGCCTCCACGCTGTCACCCACTTCCGGCAGCTCCACGAACACCAGATCGCCCAGCTGCTCCTGGGCGTGATCGCTGATACCGATAGTGACAGTGCCGTCGCCCTCGTCCCGCACCCACTCGTGCTCCTTGGTATATTTCAGCTCGCTTGGAAGATCGCTCATATCGAAACCCCTTAAAGATGGTGTTGTTATATCAAAGATTTGCCATTACGGACGAAGGGGGGGTTGACTACCCGCACCGGGACCCGCTTTCCGCGGATCTCCACCTCGCCGCCCTTACCGATCTCTGGTGCCACCCGGGCCAGCGCGATGGAACGTTCCAGCGTGGGCGCAAACCCCCCCGAGGTGATCTCACCGATCTCCTGTTCCCCGAGGAACAACTTCTGATGGTTACGCAGGACGCCCCGCCCTTCCAGCACCAGCCCCACGAAGCGTCTGAGCCCCGCTGTCTCACGCTTAGCCTCCAGCATCGCCCGGCCGATGAAATCCCGTTCCGCCGGTTCCCAGGCGATGGTCCAGCCCAGACCCGCCTCCAGTGGCGAGGTCTCCTCGTCCATATCGGAACCGTAGAGGTTCATGCCCGCCTCCAGGCGCAGGGTATCCCGCGCCCCCAAACCACAGGGAGCGACACCGGCATCCGCCAGCCGCTGCCAGAAACCCGCCGCCTCAGCGGCCGGCAGCATCACCTCGAAACCATCCTCGCCGGTATAGCCGGTGCGGCCGACGAACCAGTCATCACCGTGGGTGGCAAAAAAGGGTTTCAGCTCCGACGCCTGTGTCTGCAGCCCGGCGGGCAGCAGCGGCAGCGCCCGCTGCCGCGCCTGGGGGCCCTGGACTGCAACCATGGCCAGATCCCGGCGGGGTGTGACCGTCACAGCGAAATCCGCCGCCTGCGGCTGCAGCCAGGCCAGGTCCTTCTCGGTGGTGGCGGCATTCACCACCATGCGGTACCACCCAGCGTCCAGAAAATAGGTGATCAGATCGTCGATTACCCCACCCTCAGAGTTTAGCATACAGCTGTAGAGGGCCTTGCCGGGCTGAGTCAGGCGTGCCACGTCATTGGCCAGCAGGTGGCGTAGAAACGGCCTCGCCTCGGGGCCCTCGATGTCCACCACGGTCATGTGTGAGACATCGAACATGCCCGCCGCACGGCGCACCGCATGATGCTCTTCCAGCTGCGATCCATAGTGCAGCGGCATATCCCAGCCACCGAACGAGACCATACGCCCCCCCATCTGCCGATGGAGGTCAAAAAGAACGGTTTTTTTACTCATCGAGCTCAATCCCCCCGGACCGAAACGAAAAAAGGCGGCGCAACGCCTACTCGCGATGCGCAAGCTCCCAACCACCTTAGTGTTAAAAGTAGAGAGGGGAATTGCGAAATATCAATGCAGATCGTCATGTTGGCGTGATTAAATGTTTTCGACGTCCTGTGATAGTGCAGTTCCGCATGCGAAGTGTGCCATCGCAGGTCTATCTCCTCCTTTGTTCAGGCCGTCATTCCTTTTGACGGCCTTTTTTTATCCCCCGGGCTTCAACCGCCCCGGCAGTACCGGCTTAAGTTTTCCGGCCATCTCCCGCAGTAACGCCTCGGTGGTCTCCCAGTCGATGCAGGCATCGGTGACCGAGACCCCGTACTGCAGTTGACTGAGATCTTCGGGAATCGGCTGGTTGCCGGCGTGGAGGTTGCTCTCCAGCATCACCCCCATAATGGAGCGGCTCCCCTCCAGCACCTGATTTGCCACGTTCTCCCCCACCAGGGGTTGCAGCTCGAACTGCTTGTTGGAGTTGCCGTGACTGCAGTCGATCATGATGTTCACCGGCAGCCCGGCCTTGGCCAGAGCCGCTTCACACAGCGCCACATGCACCGAGTCATAGTTGGGCAGATCACTACCACCCCGCAGGATGATGTGACCGCAGACGTTGCCCTTGGTCTGGATCACCGCCACCTGGCCCGCCTGGTTGATACCCAGAAAACTGTGGGGGCATGACACCGACTGCAGGGCGTTGATCGCTACCGTCAACCCCCCGTCGGTACCGTTCTTGAACCCCACCGGCATGGAGAGGCCGGATGCCATCTCCCGGTGGGTCTGGGATTCGGTGGTGCGGGCACCGATGGCCGACCAGGAGAACAGATCTGCCAGATACTGCGGGCTGATGGGGTCCAACGCCTCGGTCGCCACCGGCAGGCCCAGATCGGCCAGCCACAGCAGCAGCTCCCGGGCCTGGTGCAACCCCTCTTCGATATCGAATGAGTCATCCATCCGAGGGTCGTTGATCAGCCCTTTCCAGCCAACGGTGGTGCGCGGTTTCTCGAAATAGATGCGCATCACGATAAACAGGGTGTCACCCAACTCGTCGTGCAGCTGCTTCAGCCTGAGGGCATACTCTTTGGCGGCATCCGGGTCATGGATGGAACAGGGGCCGGTCACCACCAGGAAACGGTGATCCGACCCCTTCAAGATACTCCGGATCACCTGGCGGCCGGCCCAGACCGTCTCCTCACCCCGGGCCGGGTTGGGGAGTCGTCGCTTGAGCTCTGCCGGCGAAATCAGCACCCGCTCGGCGGCAACGTTGGTATTGTTGAGGCTGTCTTTTATCATAGATGTCAGAAAATTTTACAGTAGTCGTGTTTTTCAATCCACTATAAGCGAATGAAAACCCTGCTTTTGTCAGAAAATTTTACACTCGAGCGGCGGGTGAAGCTGGTAACCGTTAGAAATTTCTGAGAACTGTGTTACTAAACAGCGAAAATACAGGAGGTTAACACCATAGAAACAGGGCTCCATTACGGTTTGGCTCGAAATTTGCCTTACTTTAA
>JAUXBK010000200.1 GCA_030619405.1 Sedimenticola sp.
CCTGTTGCTGGCGTGGTATGGAATTTGCTTCTAAAATACCGGACTTGGTTGTTGTACACCCAATACATCGGGGAGGTGTCTTGAGCATACTGGTCGGTAAAAATTTTAGAATATTCAGCACTGTTGTCTTACTCATGCTTGGTGTTATGGCGAGTGGGGTCCTGTTTCCTCGTCTGGTCCATGCTTCCGGCAACAACATAGTGATCGCCCTGATCGGTTTTGAAGAGAAATCCCATGTCCCGCTGTCGCTGCTTGAACCGGTTATCGATGATAGCGGTCTGGCGGGCGCGGAGCAGGGGACCCGGGACAACAATACGACGGGACGGTTTACCGGCCAGTCGTTTCGCCTGCTCCCGCAACGACTCAAGGATCGGGCATCACTGATCGAGGCATTCAAGGATCTGCATGCTCAGGGGGTGAGACTGTTCGTGGTCGATCTCCCTGCAGATGATCTGCTCGAACTGGCAGATCTAGCGGAAGCGCAGGAGAGCCTGCTGTTCAACATAGGGGCGCGGGATGACGGTCTGAGGGTGGACTTGTGCCGCCCGAACCTGCTGCATACGATACCCAGCCGGGCCATGCTGGCAGATGCGCTGGCCCAGTATCTGGCGTGGAAACGCTGGAACAAGTGGTTCCTGGTGGTTGGGCGGCACCCGCAGGACAAGGCGTTCTCCAAGGCATTGGAGCGGGCTGCCAGGCGCTTTGGCAGCAAGATCGTAGAACGGAAGGAATGGACCTTCAAGCCGGGTGCCCGGCGTACTGATTCCGGGCATACCAATGAACAGCAGGAGGTAAACGCCTTCACCCAGGTAGGTGATTACGACATCCTGCTGGTTGCCGACGAGATGGATGAGTTTGGTGAATATCTGGGTTATCGCAGCTACCGTCCTCGACCGGTGGGGGGCACTCAGGGGCTTGCGCCCAGCGCCTGGAGCCGGGTACATGAGCAGTGGGGAGCTACCCAGTTTCAGCGCCGGTTTCACAAGAAGAACCGCCGCTGGATGACGGAACGGGACTACGCTGCCTGGCTGGCAGTGCGCAGTATCGGTGAAGCGGCTACCCGTACTTCGAGTTCTGATCCAGACAAGATCCACAGGCACCTGTTAAGCGAGGAATTCAAGCTGGCGGCATTCAAGGGGGTCCCGGTTTCCTATCGCGAGTGGAACGGGCAACTGCGGCAACCGTTGCTGCTTGCATCATCGCGAATGGTGGTTTCGGTATCACCACAGAAAGGATTTCTGCATCAGTTTTCCACCCTGGATACGCTGGGCTACGATCGCCCTGAAACGGCTTGTAACAAGTGATGAAAATAACATTGAGGGGTAAAGTAAGTATGCGAGCCTTTTTCTCCCGGCGATCCCGGATCGGCCGATATTCAGCAGCCACTCTGTTCATCGCGTGCTGGCTGTCGGTCAGCACCGGAGCGCATGCCTATACGATTTATGTGTCCAGTGAAAAGGACAACACCATAACCGTGGTCGATGGCGAGACCTACCAGGTGTTAAAGACGGTCACTGTCGGCGAACGGCCGCGGGGCATCGCCTTGGGCGAAGAGAATAAGGTGTTGTATGTCTGCACCAGCGATGCTGATCATATCGAGGTGCTGGATCTGGAAACCCTGAAGGTTACCCATACCCTGCCATCGGGACCGGATCCGGAGTTGCTGGTACTCGGGCCCGAGGGGCGGATGCTCTACGTCGCCAACGAAGATGACAACATGGTAACGGTGATCGATACGCAGACCCGTGAAAAGGTAGTAGAGATACAGGTTGGGGTGGAGCCGGAAGGCATGGGGATCAGCCCCGATGGCGACTGGTTGGTCAATACTTCGGAAACAACCAATATGGCCCACTTCATCAACCTGAAGACACGGCAGGTGGAGGATAGTGTGCTGGTGGACCAGCGGCCGCGAGTGGCCCAGTTCACCAACGATGGCCGGCAGGTCTGGGTCTCGTCTGAGATTGGCGGTACGGTGAGCGTAATCGACGTGGCAAGCCGGAAGGTGTTGAAGAAGATCAGCTTTCAGATTCCGGGTATCCGCAAGGAGTCTATCCAGCCCGTGGGTATCAAACTCAGCAAGGATGGTGAGCGTGCATTCGTCGCCCTGGGGCCGGCCGCCCGGGTGGCGGTCGTCGATACGACATCCCTGGAGGTGCAGAAGTATCTGCTGGTTGGACAGCGGGTCTGGAACCTGGCATTTTCGCCGGACGAAAGGTGGCTGTTCACCACCAATGGAGTGAGCAACGACATGTCGGTGATAGATCTGGAGCGGTTGAGAACCGTAAAATCTGTTCAGGTGGGGCGCATGCCCTGGGGAGTGGTCGTTCGTCCATGAGCGATGTTGCCCTGGATCTGGCGGGTGTCAGTTTTTCTTATGGTCGGCGCAAGGTCCTGCTGGATGTTACCTTTGCCCTCGCCCCCGGTGAGTTTTGCGTACTGCTCGGCATCAACGGGGCCGGGAAGACAACGCTTTTCTCTCTCATTACCCGACTGTTTGTGTGCAAAGGGGGGGGCATTCATATCTATGGGCACAACCTGCGTCATCGCAGTCTCGAAGCCCTTGCCAAGCTGGGCGTCGTATTTCAGCAACCTACCTTGGATCTCGATCTGACATTGTTACAGAATCTCAGATATCACTGCGCCCTGCAGGGCCTCGACCCGGGAAGTATGCAGCAGCCGATCGAGCAAGCGCTCATCGACATCGGACTCGAGGATCGGGCCGGTGATAAAGTCAGGCAACTGAGTGGCGGGCAGCGCCGGCGGGTGGAACTTGCCCGGGCGCTGCTTCATCGGCCGCGTCTGTTGCTGGCGGATGAACCCACCGTCGGGCTCGATATCCACAGCCGACAGGCCATTCTTCAGCAGGTTCGTGAACGTTGCCGTCGGGATGGCGTTGGGGTGCTCTGGGCCACTCACCTGGTTGACGAAGTGGAACCTGGCGATCGCCTGGTGGTGCTGCATGAGGGTGAGGTGCTGACCCGGGGCAGTGCGGCTCAGGTGATGGAGGAGACCGGGACCCGTTCCGTGCGGGATGCCTTCAACCATCTCACCCGGAGCGGAGCCAGTTGAAGCCGGTCCAGTATCTTCGTTGTCTGCAGGGGATCCTGGTGCGTGAGGTGCTGCGCTTCGTCCACCAGCGCGAGCGATTTTTTGGTGCCCTGGTTCGCCCCCTGGTCTGGCTGTTTATCTTTGCGGCGGGATTTCGCTCGGTGCTGGGAATTTCCATTATTCCCCCGTACCAGACCTATATTCTTTACGAGGAGTATATCGTCCCGGGACTGGCAACGATGATTCTTTTGTTCAGCGGCATGCAGAGCTCTCTCTCCATGGTCTACGACCGGGAGATGGGTAGTATGCGCATGCTGATGGTCAGCCCGTTCCCCCGCTGGTATCTGTTGTTCTGCAAATTGATCGCAGGTTCCCTGGTGTCCATCGCGCAGGTCTATCTGTTCCTGGGTATTGCCTGGTTCTGGGAGGTGGAGCCGCCGTTGTTCGGTTACCTCCTGGTTTTTCCTGCCCTTTTGCTGGCCAGTCTGATGCTGGGAGCTCTGGGGCTTTTGCTCTCTTCGGCCATCAAGCAGTTGGAGAACTTCGCCGGGGTGATGAACTTTGTAATCTTCCCGATGTTCTTCGCCTCTTCCGCCCTCTATCCTTTGTGGCGTATCAGGGATTCCAGCGTTATATTGTATGAAATCTGTCGTTTCAATCCTTTTACTCATGCTGTGGAACTGATCCGGTTTTCACTCTATGGTGAGATCAACTGGACGGCGCTTTTCGTCGTGGTCGGCAGTCTGCTGCTGTTTATGGCGGGCGCATTGGTTGGCTATGATCCTGCACGCGGCCTTATGACGCGAAAACAGGGCGGATGATCAGGAGTGTTAAGATCGATGAAAATAACCCGAGCCGTTGCTTATCTTGCTTTCGCAACCAACCTCTCTCTGGCAGCGAGTCTCACCGATGCGGCGGCTCCGGCGCCGCAGGATCCGGATTGGCCATGCGAACAGGCTCTGGTGCCTGAGATTCCAGCGGCCGTGGTCTGGGCCGGCCCTCTGGTGGATGGATTGAGTAGCGCCTGGGAGACGGTGCCTGACGTAAGCAGGCTGGTGCAGCGAATCACCTCACCCGTATACGACCAGGGTAGCGCCGAGCAGGAGATTGCTGCATTTGCCTCGATGCAGGAGCCGCGACAAAAGGACGAGATGCTGACGCTGCTGTTTGCCGGTGTACTGGATACGTTGAACCGCGATCGCAGCAGAATGTTGCAGGGCATCCTGCGTTATTCCCGTGGCCAGTCTGCGCGTGCGATGAGACTGGGTGAGGATCTGGATGAAATCGTCCGCCTGGAGGAAGCGACGACCTCCGATTCCAGACTAAAACTGGAAGCGCTGCGCACCGGGGTGTTGCTGGAGCAACGCATATTCGATGAGCGTGAAGGGTCAATCCAGTTCCTCTGTTCCAGGCCGGTGGCAATCGAGCAGAGGCTGGGTTTTCTCGCCCGGACCATTGCGGCTCATCTGGATTGAATTATCAGCTGAAAAGGGGTGGGCGGTTTGCTCCTCCCACCCCAAATAATGGTAACCGTTCAGATCCCTGCGTCGGATCCACGC
Organism: Sedimenticola sp.; assembly: GCA_030619405.1. Taxonomy (GTDB): domain Bacteria; phylum Pseudomonadota; class Gammaproteobacteria; order Chromatiales; family Chromatiaceae; genus JAUXBK01. The sequence continues at coordinate 4,608 of JAUXBK010000200.1, forward strand.
TGTAGGGCCGAATTCATTCGGCCAGATGCGAATAAATTCGCACCTACATACGGGGGGAGTCAGCGGCTATGAGGAGGAAAACCGAATGGCCACAAAAAGCACAGGAAGTGGCAATGAAATGTTGGGCTTCGTTCCTCAGCACCAACCTGCGCTCTACGTTTTTGGCGTTCACTGGGTTTCCATGGGCACCGGCTTGTTCTTCTCCAACGGGAGCCCGGCAGCTTCCCACCCGGTGCTGCCGTCAGGATA
>JAUXBK010000160.1 GCA_030619405.1 Sedimenticola sp.
ACAGGATTAACAGGATTTCACAAGATCAACAGGATTACATAAACCTGTAAATCCTGAGCAATCCTGTTAATCCTGTCCATTTATTGAGACGATTTTGAACGGCAATGACGAGGTCTGGTATGAGAGTTTTCATGTGATATTTCACCTGTCACTGACTGCCGCTTCGGAGAGAATGCTAGAGTTGCTGAAGGAAGCGGTATCTTCCGCCGAGGCGGAGGGTGAGTGAACGCACTGGGGTAGCGCTGCCTTGTACCCGTTTTCACCCAGTGCTCCGGCGGGAGCAGGCGTTCGGGACAACCCCGAGTCAGATATGACGACCTGGTTCGTCAGCCGCCACCCCGGCGCATGCGAGTGGGTGCAGCGGCAGGGTGTTGCTATCGACGCCTTCGTTCCTCATCTCGAGATAGAGAAACTGCAGCCGGGCGATCTGGTCATCGGCACCCTGCCGGTTAATCTTATTGCCGCCGTACAGGACAGGGGTTGCGGGTATCTGAATCTTTCGATGGAACTGCCGCGCGAGCTGAGGGGCAGGGAACTTACTGCCGACCAGCTCAATGCCTGTGGTGCCAGGCTGCAGGCCTATCGGGTAGAAAAGACGGCGTTGCCGGAGCCGCGATGATCGGGAATCCCCTTGTCACACCGCAGGGCGGCAGTATCGGTCGTGCTCGTGCACGGTTCAAGGTGGAACGTGTCGAAGCCCGCGTGCCTGGGAAAAGTCAGCAGTGGTGTGTCTATAGCTGCCTGAGCCGGCACCTGGGTTGTGACGTGCGGCTGGTGCTCATCCCCTACGCCCGCAGCGGGCCGGAGCAGGTAGAACTGCTGCGCGTCATCGCACAACAGGTGGAGTCTGGCGACCGGGTGCACATGGACATCACCCACGGCTACCGGCACCTGCCGATGCTGATCCTGCTGGCCGCGCTGCACCTGCGTACCATCAAGGGTTCCCGGGTGGAGGGAATCTGGTACGGGAGCTACGACCAGGACGAGCAGAGCGCCGCGGTGCACGACCTGCAGGGGGTGATGCGGATCGCCAGCTGGATCGACGCCCTTTCCGTCTACAACCACACCAGCGACTACAGCGTCTTCAGCGGGCTCATCGGCGGCGAGGCAGGAGGGCATCTGGCCAATGCCGCCTTCTTCGAATCCATCAACCGCATCGGCCAGGCCCGGGGCGAAGCGAGGAAGGCCCGCCGGCTGATCGAGGCACAGAACGGTAGCGACCCGGCGGAACGCCTGTTCCGTAACGAACTGCTGCGCCGCCTGGAGTGGGCGGAGCAGAACAATTTCTACCGACGCCAGCGGGAGCTGGCGCTGGAATATCTGGAGCACGGTCGTTACCTGGAGTCGGCTCTGGTCGGCTACGAGGCGTTCATCACAACCTGCTGTAGGCGCCTTCACTGAGGTTCGACGGGCGCCGGCGCCGTCCGCCGCCGGACCCGGTCAACGCCACCCTCTCGCTGACCTATACCCTGCTGCACTATGAGGCGGTCAGCGCTGTGCTGGCTGCGGGCCTGGACCCCTATGTCGGATTCTTCCACGACCTGTCCCATGGTCGGGAGTCCCTGGCGTCCGACCTGATCGAGCCCCTGCGCCCCCGGGTGGACCGCTGGGTCTGGCAGCTGTTCCGGAGTGAGTCTCTGACCGGTGCGCATTTTCATGAGGAGCAGGGCGGGGTACGCCTGGGAAAGGCCGGGCGCAGCATCTTCTACGCCTGTTACGAAGGCTGGGCCGGCCCCCATCGGAGGGCGCTGGCCAGGGGTGTCCGGCGGCTGATCCGGGTGCTGGATGAACGCAACCGGGAGGAGGCGGATCGATGACCGCACAGCGGGTTCCCCTGTACGTGGAGCGGGGCAGGCCGGTGCAGATCCGTCTAGAGGAGCGGGCACTGCAGCTGCAGAATGGCGCCCAGGCGGCCCGTTACGTTCCGTTGCGCCGGCTCTCCCGCCTGCTGCTGCATCGCCGCACCCGGATCGAGAGCGACGCCCTGCTCGCCTGTGCCGAGGAGAGCATCCCTGTCGTCTTCTACGACGACCAGGGTATGGGAAAACCGCTGCTGGATCGAAAAGTCAGTTACAGTCAGGCGGTGGCCGCGGCATCCAAGGTGTTCGAGCAGCCGAAAGTGGTGATCAGCCTGCGCGAGGGCCACCTGTGGTGTGGCGATGAACCCGTCGAACTGCCACCGTCGCGTATGGCCATCTACTGCTGGTTTTCCGAGAAGCGCTGCAACAGAGAGTTAGTCGATCTGGATGCGGAGAGCAGCGCCGCCGAGCTGTTGATCTGGTATCGCCAGCTGTATGGTGAGCATGGCGGCGACTACGAACGTATGGAGACAGCCCTGAGATGCGGCATGGACGGCCAGTATCTGCGCCCGCACCTGTCGAAGATCAAGCGCCTGCTGATCGAAGTGCTGGGTGAGGTGGTGGCGGAGAAATACCAGATTCAGGCAGAGGGTGATCGCCTGCACAAGACTTACGGACTGTTCGGCCTCCAACCAGAACAGATCACGATTACATGAGCCAGCAATGATGCATGAATCTGCAGAATCTACAGCGGTGCAGGCAATGAGACGTCAGGAGTGGGTTGGCGTTTCCAGAACCAGCCGGGGCTCCACGGTGGCGATGACCTCGAAATCGCGATCCATGGCCAACAGCGGAGTGGCGTGTTCGATGGCCAGTGAGGCGATCAGGCAATCGTGCGGGCTGCGGACGGTAATGCCCCGCCAGCGGCAGCGGGCGTACAAGGCCCCAGCCTCCGCATGGGTGACCGGCGTGGCGGACAACAGGGGCAAGGCCAGAAAACGCGCGCGCAGCCGCGCCAGTTCCGCCGGCCCCCTCGCGCCCTGGAGCAATTCCTGCACGATCACCGGCGCGATGCAGGTGCGGCCTTCGACGAGCAGCCGACGCAACAAGAAGACCGCCGGATCGTTGCGTTTGCGCAGCAGCGCCACCCAGGCAGAGGTGTCAACCAGGATCACGTTTCATGTTCCGGCGCACCTCGCCCACGTCGTAATCGGGATCGAGCAAGGGCTCGCCTACCAGGTCCAGAATCTTTTTTTGGTGGTGGCGCGCCACCAGTTCTCGCAGGGCATGATCAACGATCTCACGCTTGGTCTTGACGCCATAGAGTCGCATCGCCTCGGCCACCAGTTCATCGTCCAGCACGATATTGGTTCTCATCGTAATACACCTCCCGATGTGTATTATAGCGGAGTACGGCGATCTTTGGCGGCAGCTGGTCCAGGGACTGGCCGATATTCCTGCCAGTCACCGCCGGGACCTGACGCTGTGGCTGGACCATTTCGAGAGCCTCTGGGGTGTAGTGACCCAGGCGGTGCCTTCGGCGACCGCGTTTGGCACCCGGCCGGATGTGTCGCTGTATGACCACTCGCGGGCCACTGCTGCACTGTCCGTAGCGCTATGGCGCTATCACCAGGAACGGGATGAAGACCCGGATCAGGTCGCATCCGCCATGTCCAGACGGCAGGACTGGTCCGAAGACAAGTTTATGCTGGTGCAGGGGGATCTCTTCGGTATCCAGTCTTTCATCTTTGCCACTGGCGGAGAGACCCAGAAGCGATCGGCCAAACTGCTGCGGGGGCGTTCGTTCTACGTGGCCCTGCTGGCTGAACTGGCCTCTCTGAAGGTTCTGGAAGCCTTGTCGCTCCCCGGGGTGAGCCGGGTCATCAATGCAGCGGGTAAGTTCCTCATCGTCGCTCCCAATACGGAACGGACCCGTTCGCTGCTGGAAAACGTGCAGAGGGAGATGGATCAGTGGTTCCTGCAACATACCTATGGCGGGTCTGGCGTCGGCCTGGCCTGGCTGCCCGCCCGCCTCCTGCAACGATTTCGTCAGCGGTGCGGCAAAGGGAGAAGAAACGCCCTTCCAGGCGCTTGTCTCCCGCCTCTTCGAACGACTCGAGGAAGCCAAGGCACGCCGTTTCGACCTTTGCGGGGAGCAACCGCCCAGTCCCGTATTCAAGGATTTTCTGTCTGCCTTCCACACTGAGAAGGGCGTATGCCGGGTCGATGGGCAATCACCGGGAGAGGTGGAACTGGAACCCGGTATCTGGGTTAGCCATCTGGCAGACGACCAGGTCCGGCTGGGGGGGTGGCTTACCCGGTTCCAGCGCATTCTCATCACCACCACCGACCCTCGTCACAACACCCTGTCGCTGCCAGTCTTTGGCTACCGGGTCAGCTTTACCGGTGGAGAGGATATCAGTGGCCGGTTCAAGCTCCTGGTGGAACAGGGCAGCCTGCGCCGTCTGTGGGACTACGAATTGCCCGCTGCCGCCGCACAGACGCTCTGGAATGGGTATGCGCGGCGTCAGCTCAATGCCTGGGTGCCCCGATTTGGCGATGCCAATCAGTACGAAGCCGAAAAATACCGGGGGGCTGACGATGCTGAGGTTATCGAGCCGGGCAAACAAGCCAACCCAGTTGCGCAAGTTCTATGACGAGCTCTGCCTGTGGGAGACCAAGGCGCGTAACGGCGGGAAAGAGCGCTTTGCCGAGTATCTCCCCTTCATCCGCATGATGAATGCCAAGGCCGCCTATGCGGAAGGCCGCGAACTGGTGGATTGCAATTATTCCACCTTGATCAGCCACTGCCTGAACCAGGTGACCGACCCGGCCACCATGACCCGATGCAAGCTGTTCATGGAGGCCTTCATGGGCTTTTACAAACAGGAACGTCCCAAGGACTGATCAGAGGAATCCAACGCAATGAAACTGACGGAAATATCCAATATCCGGGGACGGATCCAGCTGGTGAGTGGTCTGCACATTGGCAGCGGCAACACCGAGATGCACATCGGCGGCACTGACAACCCGGTGATCAAGAACCCGACCAACGAGCAGCCCTATATTCCCGGCTCGTCGCTCAAGGGAAAGATGCGCAGTCTGCTGGAATGGCATGCGGGTCTGGTGGCAGATACCGATGGCAAGCCGGTGGGGTTCAAGGTTGCCAGCGGCCTGCAGGGTGAAAAGCGCGAGGCTGCGGAACGTATCCTGGCCCTGTTCGGCGGCGCTCCGGAGGGTGACGCCGGCGAGGAACTCGTCGTCCGCATCGGCCCCGGCCTTGCTGACCCCCCGGGGAGCGCTGCCGGCGGACTGGGTGGGGCAGGGCCTGGGTGGCATGCGGCACAAGCTCAGCAATGTCGGCCATGCTGCAGTCCACCAGGGCTACGCGCCGGTAGTCCCTGTTCGATTTGCCACTTGAGAGACATCACCCATGGCACAGGAAAGCTTCGATAACTACCTCATCCACATCACCCCCCTGTCTCCGGCCCACATGGGCACTGGGCAGGCCTATGACCCGACCAACTATGTGATAGAAGAGGACGCCCTCTATACCTTCGATCCCCATCAGGTGGTCAGGGTGATACCCGAACAGCAGGGACGCCCCAGTTAAGGACACCGTAGTTACGGGAGCGCACGACGGGTTGCACCCCTCCTGCAGGTGGCAATGTTGCCATCTGCAAACCCCGGCCCCGGTTGTCGCACACTGGCCCCATGACCCAACGACAACTCTATCTGGCCGCCTACGATGTCTCCAGCCCGCGACGTCTGCGCTCGATGCTGAAGTAAGCTGTACCGTCTGGCACTTCAAGCATGAGGAGCGATTGATGCTGAAGTATGATTATGACGGTTTGGAGGAGCACAAGAAGGAGCACCAGGAGCTGATCGAAAGCGCCAAGGAACTGCAGCAGAAGTTCCTGCAGGAAAGCAAATCACTCTCGAGTGAAGATATCGAGTTTCTGGAGCACTGGCTAACCGGTCATATCCTCGGTACCGCTATGGATATGGGTTCCTGTCTTTGCGAGGTGATGTAGGCCTGCCTGCAAAAGCCTTCCACTTTGTACCAATCCCAGGTAGATCGCCGTTTCCCCAAAGATGCCGGTCGCAGCACGATGCTGTTTCAGTCCGTTGCATAACTGAACCGTACGCCGGGTAAGGGCGCGTGACTGCCTTTGAAGTGGTCATTCCGGCGATAGTAAACGCCTAGGTGAATTCATAGACCTTTGCGTGACTTCAGACCTCGCCATTTCCGTTCAAAAACGCCTCAATAAATGGACAGGATTAACAGGATTTACAGGATTTACAGGTTTATGTAATTCTGTAAATTCTGTTAATCCTGTTAATCCTGTCATTTTTTTGGTGCCGGCAACGGGCTGTACTCGTTGCAGAGTGTCCAATTTTCGTCTGAAA
>JAUXBK010000162.1 GCA_030619405.1 Sedimenticola sp.
ACCTAGGTCCTGTTTTTACCCTAGAACCTAGTACCTCGGACCTAGGTCCTGTTTTTACCCTAGGACCTAGGTCCTGTTTTACCCTAGAACCTAGTACCTCGATCCTAGTACCTGTTTTTACCATTGTATAGATTAATAGAAAGAATTGAAATAATTGCGCTGTCAAATACCATCTTCTCTGCCTAGAATCTGGTGAACGATAAGTGTTTTCTATCATCGCTAGAGAATAAACCTATAAGGTGGTTTCGGAGGATTTGACCGGGGTGGAGAAATGACAGACATCATTGTCTCTGTCGGCTTTATGGCCGGGCTTGGTTTTCTGCTGGCATCGGTGCTGGCGGTGGCCAACCGGCGCCTCTATGTGTACGAGGACCCCCGTATCGATGAGGTGGAGGATCTGCTACCCCACGCCAACTGCGGGGCCTGCGGGAGCCCGGGGTGCCGACCATTTGCCGAGGGGCTGGTGAAAGGGAGCTATCAGCCGGCCCAGTGCACGGTCAATTCCCGGGAGATGAACCGGGTCATCGCCGACTATCTCGGGGTGGACCTGGGCAGTCAGGAGAAGCGGGTGGCGCGACTGGCCTGTGCGGGCGGTATCCACGTCGCCTACATCCGGGCCAGCTACGACGGACTCAATGCCTGCCGGGCGGCGGCCCTGGTCTCCGGTGGCGGCAAGGGGTGCGCCTGGGGCTGCCTCGGGATGGGGGATTGTGCGGAGGTCTGCGACTTCGACGCCATCCAGATGAACCGGCACGGGTTGCCGGTGGTGGACGAGGCGCTGTGTACCGCCTGTAACGACTGTGTCGAGGTGTGCCCCAAGGATCTCTTCTCCATCCACTCGGTTGGCCACCAGCTGTTCGTTGCCTGCCGCAACCTGGAGAAGGGGGAGCAGGCGGAAGCGGAGTGCGAGGTGATCTGCACCGCCTGCGAGCGCTGTGTTGTCGACTCGCCGGAGGGGTTGATCGAGGTCCGGGACAACCTGGCGGTGATCGACTACGGCAGGAACGACCTGGCCTCCCGGGTCGCCATCGAACGCTGCCCGACCGGTGCCATCGTCTGGTTCGACCGCAAGGGGAGGTATCAGGTGGGGCGGGACGCGAAGAAGATCATTCGCAAGGAGCCGTTGCCGTTGACGTGAAGGGATAGAGACTCAGGCCTGGGGGTGAACTGAGGCCTGCCGTGGGGCGATCTGCCGGGTGAGCGGCTGTTTCGGTCCAGACGACCAATCAGAACAATTTGAGAGAGTTACGCCCATGTTCGGAAAGAGAGAGCAGAAGCAGTTCAAGTACCCCGGTATCCGTATGGCGATGGACGGTAACACCGCCGTCATCATGTGCGAGCGCGAGGCCTCGGACGCCGCCGGTGCCTACCCCATCACCCCCTCCACCCAGATGGGTGAGTACTGGGCGGAAGAGACGGCCAAGGGACACGTCAACATCTCGGGTCGGTCGCTGGTGTTCGTGGAGCCGGAGTCTGAACACGCCGCCGCTGCGGTGACCGCCGGTATGTCCATGACCGGTATGCGGTCCACCAATTTCTCCTCTGCCCAGGGCGTCGCCTTCATGCACGAGTCCCTGTACGCGGCGGTGGGCAAGCGGCTCCCCTATGTGCTGAACATCGGTACCCGGGCCATCACCAAGGCCTCCCTCAACGTACACTGTGCCCACGACGACTACCACTGTATCGACGACACCGGCTTCTTACAGCTGTTCGGGGCCACCGCCCAGGAGGCGGCGGACCTGAACCTGATCGGGCGCAAAGTGGCCGAGCTCTCTCTCACCCCGGCGGCGGTGGCCCAGGACGGTTTCCTCACCACCCATCTGATCGAGCCCCTGAATGTGCCCGAGCGGGCGTTGATTGAGGAGTTCTGCGGTCGGCCGGACGATATCATCGACTGCCCGACGCCGGCCCAGCGGATGATCTACGGGGAAAAGCGCCGTCGGGTGCCGGAAATATGGGATGTGGACAACCCCATGTTGACCGGTTCGGTGCAGAATCAGGATGCCTACATGCAGGCGGTGGCCGCCCAGCGTCCCTATTTCTTCGATCACATCTCCAGCATTACCGACCAGGTGATGGATGAGTACTACCAGCTGACCGGGCGTCGCTACGGGCGGATCGGCCAGTACCGGATGGAGGATGCAGAGTATGTGATCGTCGGTCAGGGTTCCATGGTGACCCAGGCGGGGGTGGTGGCGGACTACCTGCGCGAGAGCCGCGGAATCGACGTAGGGGTGCTCAATCTCACCATGTACCGCCCCTTTCCGGGCGATCTGATCAGTGCGGCACTCAAGGGGCGTAAAGGGGTGGCCGTGCTGGAGCGGACCGACCAGCCGCTGGCGGAGGATCTGCCCTTGATGCGCGAGGTCCGGGCCACCCTCTCCAAAGCAATGGAGAATGGGACAGCGATCGACGGTGAAAGGCCCTTTCCCGGCTATGCCGCGTTCAAGCAGCGGGACCTGCCCCCGCTCTACTCCGGTTGTTACGGCCTGGGCTCCAGGGACCTGCAGCCGGAGGGACTGATCGCGGCGGTGGAGAACATGCTGCCGGACGGGGCGCGGCGCCGCTTCTTCTATCTGGGGGTCGATTTTACCCGGGACCCCCGTGACCCCAAGGAGGAGATCCGTCAGAACGATCTGCTGGAGGCCTACCCCCAGGTGGGGTCGCTGGCTATCCGCGGCAGCGAGAACCCGGACCTGCTGCCGAAGGGGGCGATCACCGCCCGCATGCATTCGGTGGGCGGCTGGGGTGCCATCACTACCGGCAAGAACCTGGCCATGACTCTGTACGAGCTGCTGGGTTTCGATATCCGCGCCAACCCCAAATATGGCTCCGAGAAGAAGGGACAACCCACCACCTACTATCTCTCGGCGGCGCCGGAACCGATCCGGATCAACTGCGAATACCACCACGTGGATGTGGTGCTCTCCCCCGACCCCAACGTATTCGGTCACTCCAACCCGCTCTATGGCCTGAAAAAAGGCGGCACCTTCATCATCCAGAGCAGCCTCGAGAGCGAGGCGGAGGTGTGGGCGACCATCCCGGTGAACCATCAGCGCTACATCGTGGAGAACGACATCCGGGTCTTCTATGTGGACGGGTTCCGGATCGCCCGGGAGGAGGCCTCCAACCCGGAACTCCAGTACCGGATGCAGGGCAACGCCTTCCAGGGCGCCTTCTTCGCCGCCTCGCCCCTGATGGAACGGGCCAACCTGACCGAGGAAGGTCTGTTCAGCGCCATCGAGACCCAGCTGCGGGACAAGTTCGGCGCCAAGGGGGAGCGAGTGGTGGCGGACAACCTGAGGATCGTGCGCCGCGGTTTCGACGAGATCCACGAGATCCTGGACAAAACCATCGGCAGCAACCCTCGGCCACTGCGCCGGACACCAGCACTGCCGGTGATGCTGCAGCATCTGCCAGAGGGGGATGGCCGGGTCTCGGACATCCACCGCTTCTGGGAGCAGACCGGCACCTTCTACCAGCGCGGGGAGGGGTCGGACAATCTGGCCGACCCGCTGATGGCGATCAGTGTCATCCCGGCGGCCACCGGCGTGTTCCGGGACATGACCCAGATCCGCTTCGAGTACCCGAAATTCGTAACCGAGAACTGCACCGCCTGCGGCGACTGTTACACGGTCTGCCCGGACAGCGCCATCCCGGGTCTGGTGAGCACCATCGAGCAGGTGTTCACTACCGCTATCCAGCGGATTGAGACCCGGGGCATGCCGACCCAGTACCTGCGCCGCGAGAGTCGCAAGGTGGAGAAACGGCTGCGGGCCCTGCTCGGCGTGGCGGGGGAGGTGGCAGTGGTCTCCCAGCTGCTCGACCAGGCGGTGCTGGAGGTGCTGGCCGAGTCGGAGCTGGAGGGGGAGCAGCGGGCACGGCTGGAGCAGGAGTTCGGCCGCTTCATGGAGGCCATTGGCGGCTTCGAGTTCTCGGTCACCAAGCCCTATTACCTCAACCGGGAGAAGAAGCAGAAGGGCTCCGGCGGCCTCTTCTCCATCACCATCAACCCCTATACCTGCAAGGGGTGCATGGAGTGCATCGAGGTGTGTGACGACGGGGCGCTGCTGGCCGAGCCCCAGATCCCGGAAGCGATCACCCGGATGCGGCGGGACTGGGCGTTCTGGCTCGACCTGCCCTCCACCGACCCGGACTTCATCCGCATCGACGACCTGGATGAGAAGATCGGCGCCCTGGAGACCCTGCTGCTGGACAAGGCCAATTACGAATCCATGATCTCTGGCGACGGCGCCTGCCTCGGGTGCGGCGAGAAGACGGCGATCCATCTCTTTACCGGTACCGTCACCGCACTGATGCAGCCGCGGGTCAAGCGCCACCTGGCGGAGATCGGTGACCTGATCGGGCGGCTGGAGACCCATGTGCGCCTGAAGCTGGCGGAGGCGATGGATCTCAGCAACGTGGCCGCGGTGAACGAGGTGGTGGAGAGCCACCGGGAGACCGACCTGACCCTGGCGGAACTCTCTGCCACCCTGAACGACAAATCCCACCCCCTGGATCAGCAGTGGCTGCGCTGGGTGACCCAGCTGCTGGAGAAGCTGCGCCATTTGAAGTGGCTCTACAGCGAAGGGGTGACCGGGCAGGGGCGCTCCAGCCTCGGTTTCATCAACTCTACCGGCTGCACCTCAGTCTGGGGCTCCACCTTTCCTTTCAACCCTTACCCCTTTCCCTGGACCAGCCACCTGTTCCAGGACAGCCCGTCGGTGGCGATGGGGGTGTTCGAGGGGCACATGGCCAAGATGGCGGACGGGTTCAAGGTGATCCGCCAGGCCCGCCTGGAATTGGACGGGGGCTACAGCCTGGAGCAGAACGACCCTTTCTTTACCCGCTTCGACTGGCGGAAGTTCAGTGAAGAGGAGTGGCGACTCTGCCCGCCGGTGGTCTCCGTGGGTGGTGACGGGGCGATGTACGACATCGGTTTTCAGAATCTCTCCCGGGCGCTCGCCTCGGGGATGCCGATCAAGGTGCTGATCCTGGACACCCAGTCCTACTCCAACACCGGCGGACAGTCCTGCACCTCCGGCTTCCTGGGGCAGGTGGCGGATATGGCGCCTTACGGCAAGGTTTGGAAGGGCAAAACCGAGATTCGCAAGGAGATCAGCATCATCGGCATGGCCCATCGCACCTCCTATGTACTGCAGGGTGCGATCTCCAACGTCACCCATCTGCTGGAAGGGTACATCGATGGCCTTAACAGCCGGCGGCCGGCCCTGTTCAATATCTACGCCGTTTGTCAGCCTGAACACGGTGTGGCGGACGATGCATCGGCGATCCAGTCCAAGCTGGCGGTGGAGTCCCGGGCCTATCCCCTGTTCAAGTACGACCCGGACGCCGGGATCACCTTCAAAGAGTGCTGCGATCTGGACGGCAACCCGGCGATAGAGAGCGACTGGCCTCTCTACCAGCTGAATTACCTGGATGAGCAGAGCCGGGAGCAGAAGCTGGAACTGCCGATGACCTTTGCCGACTTCGCCATGACCGAAGGGCGCTTCCGTAAGCACTTCCGCAAGGCGCCCCCAGAGACATGGAACGACGACATGATGCCCCTGCACGAGTTCCTGCAGCTGGATGAAGATGACCGGGACGGGCAGTTCCCCTTTATCTGGGGCGTGGACGGGAAGCAGCGGCTGATGCGGGTGCTGGTGGCTAAGGAACTGGTCCGCTCCTGTGAGGAGCGGCAGGGGTTCTGGCAGCAGTTGCGGTCCCTGGCCGGCGTGGACGAGGTGGTGGATGAACAGGCCATCGCCAACCAGGCCAAGGCGGAGATGGCCCAGAAGCTCTCCGCCAGCCTGCTGGCCCTGGCCACCAGCGGCGATGTCGCCGCACTGGCCGATATCGCCCACCCGGGTGGCGGCAACGGAGAGGCCGCGGCCGGCGGGGGCAACGGCGCCGGCGAGTGGGAGCCGGTCTGGATCGAGACCCCCGAGTGCACCGCCTGTGACGAGTGCACCGATATCAATCCCCGGATCTTCGTCTACAACGACGACAAGAAGGCGGTGGTGATCGACCCGAAGGGGGGGCCCTACCGGGACATCGTCAAGGCCGCAGAGAAGTGCACCGCCGGTTGTGTGCATCCCGGCACCCCCTGGGACATGAAAGAGAAGGATGTGGAGAAGTGGGTGAAGCGGGCGGAGAAATA
>JAUXBK010000179.1 GCA_030619405.1 Sedimenticola sp.
GACAGGATTTACAGGATTGTTCAGGATTAACAGAATTTACAGAATTATATAAACCTGTAAATCCTGTTAATCCTGTCCATTTATTGAGACGATTTTGAACGGAAATGGTGAGGTCTGAATTAGACGAACGTCTGCTTCATATACTGGAAGCGGTCATTTCTTCGAGGAGCCCCTGATTGGATGGAAAACCTCTAAGGCAATGTTGGAAGGTGGAAAGCGGAGGGCGGAAGGCGGAAGATAGAAGGCAGAATTTGGAAGTCAGGAGTCTGGAGTCAAGAAGGGGGAGCATTATGTTGAACATCGAACGATTGAATCGGGACTTCGCCATCGCGGGTCAGCTGGAGTTCGTCAAGGGGGAGGGTGGCTTCCCGATGGTTGAGATCCACAGCCCCCGGTCCCGGGCTCTCATCTCTCTGTATGGGGGGCAGATACTCTCGTTCCAGCCGGCGGGTGAAGCGGAGGATCTCCTGTTCCTGAGCGGGCAGGCCCATTACCAGAGCGGCAAGGCAATCAAGGGGGGCATACCGGTCTGCTGGCCCTGGTTCGGCCCGGATCCGGAGGGGACGGGGCGGCCGGCCCACGGTTTCGTCCGCAACCGCCACTGGGATGCGGTGACCACCCGGCTTCTGCCGGATGGATCTATCTTGGTGCGGGTTGCGCTGGTGGACAGTCACAAGACCCGCGATCTGTGGTCCCATCCGTTCCAGCTGGCGATCGAGATCACCGTAGGGACAACATTGAACGTCGAACTGGTAACACGTAATACCGGAGACGAGACCATAGAGATCACCCAGGCGCTGCACACCTATTTCCGGGTCGGAGACGTTCGTCGGGCCCAGGTCCTGGGGCTGGAGGGTTCGACCTACCTGGACAAGGTGGATGGCGGGATCGAAAAGAGCCAGGTCGGCCCGGTCACCATCGATCGAGTGGTCGACAGGATATACGCCGGTGCGCCCGGCAAGCTGGAGATCGTGGATGAGAGTCTTCAGCGCAGGATCCGGATCGACTCCAGAGGGAGCGACAGCGTGGTGGTCTGGAATCCCTGGTCGGAGATCGCCGCCTCCATGGGGGATCTGGCGGACGACGACTATCAACGCATGCTCTGCGTCGAAACCGCCAACGCCGGGCCGGACAAGGTAACCGTAACGCCGGGGGATACCTATCGGCTGGGTGTTAAAACAGGAACTAGGTCCTAGGAAAAAGACAGGACCGAGGACCGAGGACCGAGGACCAAGGTACTAGGAAAGGCTTGTTTGATCCCCTCACCCTGTCCCTCTCCCGGTGGGAGAGGGGACCCTTTGTTGAAGGTGGGCATTGAGTCACGCTTCCCACTCTGCAACAGGCTCCGAACAGACGCCCTCTCCCCCCGGGAGACGACTGCAGGAGGTAGAGTAACGCAGGGCGCAGTTACCGAGGGTTGGGGTGAGGGGATCAGAAAAAACAGAAACGAGGACCGGGTTTTGACTGTTTCTATCTTTTCCTAGTACCTAGTACCTGCCCTTAACATACAGCTGCAACCGCTGCCCCGGCTGCAGGTACTTCCCCGGCAGGGTGTTCCACTTTTTGAGATCGGCCACCTTGATTCTGAAACGCTGGGCGATGCGGGACAGGGAGTCACCTTTGCGTACCCGGTAATGGAGGGCGTTGCGTCGGGGAGTGGTATCCGGGGGTGGGTCGATGGTGAGACTGGCCACCTTTCCGTTGCGGCTTTTGCCGCCGTTCTTGGTCCATACTACCAGCTTCTGGCCGGGATGCAGGGTCTCTTTCGGAGAGATGCCGTTCCAGCGCGCCAGGGTCTTGTGGCCCACCCGGTAACTTCTGGCGATATCCCAGAGATTATCCCCCGGCTGAACGGTGTGGGTGATCTTGTTACCGCTGCGGTTGCTGCTCTGGAGCCGGGCCAGACGCTGCCCGCTGGAGAGTGCGTAGTGCTCGGCCGGCTGGTTGGAGAGAGGGATCAGCAGGTGCTTTCCAGCCCGGATGCGGTTTCCCTTCAGACGGTTTGCCTGCTTCAGAACCTGTACGGTGGTGCCGTGCCGGTTTGCAATTCTGCCCAGGTTGTCGCCACTGCGTATCCGGTAACGTTCCCAGCGCAGGCGTTTGCCGGGGTCCAGGCGTGCCAGTCGGGCATTGAAGCCTTTCACTCGGTCGAGGGGCAGGTTGAGGCGGTGTGGTCCTTCCGGGTCAGTGGCCCAGCGATTGAAGCCGGGGTTGAGCAGATACAGCTCGTCGATCGGTATCCCGGCCATGTCGGCCGCCAGGGCCAGGTCCAGCTGGCTGCCGATATCCACGGTCGAAAAGTAGGGTTGGTCCGGGACAGACTCGAGGATGACGCCATAGTGCTCTGGCGCCGCCACCACCTTTGCCACTGCCAGTAGTCGGGGGACGTAGCCCTTGGTCTCCCTGGGCAGGTCCAGGGACCAGAAATCGGTAGCCTTTCCCCGCTTCTGGTTGTTCCGGATGGCACGTCTCACGTTGCTGGCACCGGTGTTGTAGGCGGCCAGCGCCAACTCCCAGTCGCCGTCGAATCGTGCCGCCAGCGATTTGAGGTAATCCAACGCTGCCCGGGTGGCCGCTACCACGTCCCGGCGGCCTTCGTACCACCAGTTTTGCTTGAGTCCATACATCCTGCCGGTAGAGGGTATGAACTGCCAGATTCCCGATGCACGCCCCGGTGAGTAGGCGAACGGTTGAAAGGCGCTCTCGACCACCGGCAGCAGGACCAGCTCTGTGGGCATGTGGCGTTTTTCCACCTCCTCCACGATGAAGTGAAGGTAGGGGCGGGCACGCTGCCGGACCCGTTTCAGATAATCCGGGTGGGCGGCAATCCACTTTATCTCCTGCTCCACCCGGCGGTTGGCCGGAACCTTCAGCCGGTAACCTCGACGAATGCGATCCCAGAGGTCTGGTGCCTGAAGGCGGGGCGTCAAACCCCGGTGGGTCTCAGGGGTGGGTACCTCGAACTCAGTGCCCGTACCCAGGCTGAGGAGGGGGGTGCTTTCGGAGTCGGCCTGCTCCGGGGTATCATCCTGGGCCGCAGTGTAGGGAGAGGTATCGGTGGGCTGGCGAACCGGAAGAGTGTTGCCACAACCCGTAAGTGCGACAGCCAGGAGGATGGATATGAAGGGTAAAAACAGGGTTCTGGGAAAAGGCATTCGACCTCTCAAGGGATGCTGCCGCCGAGACTCCGGATATGTTCATTGACTCAGGAATATACGAGAACCGGAGCTGTTTTTCCACCAGTAACGAACGCCGTTTGGGGATATGTTGGCGGAGGACGGTCATGATGAGGCAAAATGCAGGTATGAACAAACGGGGATTCTGTGCAGCAGAGGATGATCTTGGGCAGGCCCTGGAGCAATGGTTCAGCAGCTATCCAGGTTCTGCTCTGTTGCAGCAGGAGCAGGCCAGCCTGGAACCCATGTTGTCTCAGCTGTTCGGCTACTATCTGTTGCAGGTCGGCTTTCCTCTGTTTCAGATCCCCCCCGGCCTGGCGGGCAGGGTGAAATCCCCGCTACTGGTCACGCAGGAACTGCCCCGTTGCCCCACGCCAGGCTGGGTGTGTGGTGATCCACTGCAGCTGCCTGTGGCAGGTGACAGTGTGGATGCCGTGCTGTTGCAGCACGCGCTGGATTTTTCCACGGATCCCCGGCAGTTGCTGCGCGAAGCGGAGCGGGTGCTGATACCGGAAGGGCATCTGGTCGTCGTGGGATTCAATCCCTGGAGTCTGTGGGGTGTATGGCGTCTGTTCCATCGACCGGGTGGGAGGGTTCCCTGGTGTGGTCACTTCCTCTCTCAGCATCGTCTGCATGACTGGCTTTCCCTATTGGGGTTCGATCTGGAACGAACCGAATCACTGATGTTCAAGCCACCCCTCAAGCAGCCTGCGCTGATGGAACGATTGCAATGGGTGGAACGGCTGGGCGTAAATGGCTGGTCCTTGCTGGGTGGTGTCTATATCATCCAGGCGGTGAAACGGGTCTCCACACTGACGCCATTGAAGTCCCACTGGAAACTGCGCCAGGCTCTGCTGGGCAGCCCTGGCATCGAACCAACGACGAGGACTCCGTCCCGTTGAAAATATCACCGGAACGGAGTACGGGAGCCTGCATGACTGAACGGGTTGAGATCTATACCGATGGGGCCTGCAAGGGCAATCCGGGCCCCGGTGGCTGGGGGGCCCTGCTGCGCTTCAGGGACCGGGAGCGGGAGTTGTTCGGGGGCGAACCCCTCACCACTAACAACCGGATGGAGCTGATGGCAGTGATTCAGGGGTTGTCGACACTGACCCGTCGCGCTGCCGTGCGGGTTACCACGGACTCACAGTATGTAAAAAAAGGCATTACCGAATGGATCGGCAACTGGAAGCGAAACGGCTGGCGCACCGCCAGCCGCCAAGCGGTAAAGAACAGTGACCTCTGGAAGCAGCTGGACCAGCAGGCGGCCCGCCACGATGTCGAATGGGCCTGGGTAAAGGGCCACAGCGGTCACCCGGAGAACGAACGGGCGGACGACCTGGCCAACCGGGGGATCGAGGAGATGCAGAATGAAGAATTCAGGATGTGGAATCCAGAATAAAGTCGGAGTCATCGGGAACCTTTTGAATCCCGAGACGATCTCATTCTGACTTCTGACTTCTGACTTCTGACTTCTGACTTCTGACTTCTGACTTCTGACTTCTGACTTCTGACTTCTGAGGAATCTTAAAACATGCGCCAGATCGTACTGGACACGGAGACCACTGGCCTGGAGCCATCGCAGGGGCATCGGATCATCGAGATCGGGTGTGTGGAGATGATCGACCGGCGTCTGACCGGCAATAACTTCCATCAATATCTGCAGCCAGACCGGGAGATCGATCAGGCGGCGGTGGACGTTCATGGCATCACCAATGCGTTTCTGGCCGACAAGCCCCGCTTCACGGACCTGGTCGATGACTTCATGGAGTATATCCAGGGGGCGGAGCTGATCATCCACAATGCCCCGTTCGACGTGGGCTTCATCGATCACGAGTTGAGTATGCTGAATCCGGAGTGGCCGGAGCTCGCTGGCTGCTGCACCATTACCGACACTCTGGCGATGGCAAAGAAGAAGCATCCTGGGCAGCGCAACAGCCTGGACGCCCTGTGCCGCCGTTACGATATCGACAACAGCCATCGGGAACTGCACGGTGCGCTGCTGGATGCTGAGATCCTGGCCGAAGTCTATCTGATGATGACTGGTGGTCAGGGGGCGCTGTCCCTGGACAACCTTCAGGGAGATGAGGGTGCCCGGCCTGCATCAGCTATACGCCGGCTCGACCCGGGGAGGCCCGCACTCAAGGTGATCAGGGCATCGGCGGAGGAGCTGGTACTGCACCAGGGTCGGCTGCAGGCCATCGACCAGGCGAGTAACGGGGGTTGTCTCTGGAAAAGATACAGGTACTAGGTACTAGGAAAAAACGGGATTGTAGCGTGGGCGAAACGTAGCGTACCAATCGGCCCATGGCGCAATGTCCAAGCCTTCGATCCAGAACCTGCCAAATCCCCACTCATAGGATTTCCCGATTACCTACGTGTCTAAGCTGGTTTTCAAGCCATTTTCGTCGTAAGGGGCTTGGAAAAGATTAAATTACGCGCCTTGCTTGTCTATGGCTCCGTCTTCGGTGTTGCGCCAAGGGTTACATACAACGAGTATGCGCCCCTTGGCGCGCCTTGAAGACGA
>JAUXBK010000180.1 GCA_030619405.1 Sedimenticola sp.
CCGGTCTCTTTCAGACGTATGCAAAGATGTACCTGATTACCTACCTGTCTAAGCTGGTTTTCAAGCCATTTTCGCCGTAAATTCTCAATTTTCCGGGGCAATTTCGTAGGGGGGATAAGGCGCGCGCACAGAACTTTCGTTTTGCATTACACTTATGCGCGCCGCATCCACCAATGGTCTGACCACATACCGCAACGCCCAGGATGGTGGATGCGCTACGCTTATCCCTCCTACGGCGTCCAGTCTGCCCCTTGCCTTGGAGCATGGCTTAGACAGGTAGGTAATCAGGAAGATGTATTTAGAGGTCCTCGTTCCCGTGCTCCGCATTCTCTCGTTCCCACGCTCTGCGTGGGAACGTAACCGGCGGGGCTCCCGCGCCGCGGAGCACGATCGCATGCCCAGGCATGAGTTTCCACGCAGAGCGTGGGAACCAGTTAAAATAACCCGGGTTTTATCCGCGTCAATCCGCGGCTTAAAACCTGTCAATCCGAAAACGAACCAACAGGAAACCAATGAAACAAGTCGTTCAGGAATACTACGGAAAGACACTGCAGCACTCCGGTGACCTGCAGACCAACGCCTGCTGTACCGATGGTGACCTGCCGTCCTATCTGAAACAGGCCCTGTCCAACATCCACGACGAGGTGGCCGCCCGCTACTACGGCTGTGGTCTGGTCAGCCCCCAGCTGCTGGAGGGGATGCGGATCCTGGATCTGGGCAGCGGCTCCGGCCGCGACTGCTATCTGCTGGCCCAGCTGGTGGGTGAGCAGGGGTTCGTGCTGGGGGTGGACATGACTGACGAGCAGCTGGCGGTAGCCAACCGGCATATCGAGTGGCACCGGGAACGGTTCTGCTACGCCCGCTCCAACGTGGCGTTTCGCAAGGGTCACATCGAGCAGCTGGACCAGCTCGGGCTGACGGAGAACAGCTTCGATATCATCGTCTCCAACTGCGTCATCAACCTCTCCCCGGACAAGGAGGCGGTGTTGCGTGAGGCCTGGCGCCTGTTGAAACCGGGTGGTGAGCTCTACTTTTCCGATGTCTACTCGGATCGCCGGGTTCCTGCAGCGCTGATCGAAGACCCGGTGCTGTACGGCGAGTGCCTCAGTGGCGCACTCTACTGGAACGACTTCCAGAACCTGGCGAAAAAGGCGGGGTTTCTCGATCCCCGGCTGGTGGAGGACCGTCCCATCACCATCGACAACGACGAGATCCAGGAACGGATCGGCCACATCCGCTTCTTCTCCGCCACCTACCGGTTGTTCAAGCTGGAGGGGCTGGAGAGCCACTGCGAGGATTATGGTCAGGCGGTGGTCTACCGGGGCGGCATCCCCCACAGCGAGCAGCGGTTTGAGCTGGACAAGCACCACCTGATCGAGAAAGGAAAGATGTTCCCGGTCTGTGGCAACACCTACCGGATGCTGAAGGAATCCCGGTTTGCGGAATACTTTGAGTTCCATGGCGATCGGGAGACCCACTACGGTATCTACGACGACTGTGGCACCAGCCTGCCCTTCGACAGTGGGTTGGCGGCGCCCGGCGATGGCGGCTGCTGCTGAGCGAGGAGTGAAACCTATGGAAGGAAATCAGAAGAAGCTGAACGTCCTGTTCCTCTGTACCGGTAACTCCTGCCGCAGCCAGATGGCGGAGGGGTGGGCCCGGGCACTGCTGGTGGATCGGGTGGAGGCCTTCTCCGCCGGAACCCGGGCCCAGGGGCTCAACCCGGTGGCGGTGAAGGCGATGGCCCGGCTGGGCGTGGACATCTCGGGGCACAGCTCCAAGTCCGTTGCTGAGCTGGAGCTGGACCGCTTCGACCTGGTGGTGACCGTCTGCGACAACGCCCGGGACAACTGCCCCACCTTCCCCGGCCGCGCCAAGGTGATCCACCACGCCTTCGATGACCCACCGGCCCTGGCAGAGGGCGCCGGCAGTGACGCGGAGGCCCTGGGCTACTACCTGCGGGTCTGCAGCGAGATCCGTGCCTGGGTGGCCGACCTCCCGGAACGAAATAAGATTGACCCGGCAGTGCCACGGAATCTCGATCCTCAAGTTCCCCCCCCTTCGGGCCGATAACCCGGTTCTAAGATTAAACAGAAATCGGAAACCGGATATGGATCAGGAAGCCCGGCTGTATCAGGCGCTGGAGGCCTGCGCCACCCGACTGGACGAACTCAATTGCACCTACCCCCAACTGGCATCGGACCAGAGCCGGGATGGGGTAGCCCTCTGGCGGGAAAGAACGGCTGCAGGGGCAGCTACAGCTACAGAGATGCCACTGGAGGAGCCAGCGGATGAAATGCGCCAGACCCGGGAGTTGGCGCTTTCTCTGTTAAAGAACAATGGCCTGGAAGATGTACTGGAAATCCTGCTCAATGGACACCGGATCGACCTTTCGCTGGACGATCTGATCCTGCTGGTGGGGACTTCGGTCTATGTGGAAGCGCTGAAGACGGATGCGCGAAAGCTGGTGGTCAACGCCATCTCCTACCAACAGATTGCCAGCCTGTGGAACGATCTGGACCGGCCGGCTCTCAGCGGATCGAAATGGAATGCGAAGAGCGTTTCCTCCATGCTGAGCTAATCCGCACTTCTCCGATCGGCATGGGCCTGTGTGACCAATGAGCTCCGAAGAGAATCAGAAGTTTGATGTAAGGGCGTTTGCACTGAAACTGCGTCAGGATATCGAGCAGAACCGGATCAAGCTGCCAACCCTTCCCGCGATCTCACTGGAGGCCTTGCTGATCGTCAACGATGCGGACAGTTCCATGGCGGACGTGGCCCGGATCATCTGCAAAGACACCTCCATGGCTACCCGGCTGGTGAGGTATGCCAACAGCCCCCTCTACCGGGGCATCAACAATGTGACATCGGTCAAGGCGGCGATCACCCGTATCGGTATCGACGCGGTCAAGCACGCCATTCTCAGCCTGGCGATGCGGGATGTCTTCACCACCTGTTTCAGGTCGATCCAGGAGCGGATGGAGGAGCTGTGGAGACACAGCGTGGAGGTCGCGACCCAGGCTGCCATGCTTTCCCGTTCATTCCGGCACCTGAACAGCGATGAGGCGATGCTGGCAGGCCTGATCCATGATGTGGGCGTGATCCCGATTCTGATCAAGGCCAAGAGTTCCCAGATTCTGCTGGATGACGAGGAGAAACTGGACAAGCTGATACGCGTGCTGCACATGAGTGTGGGAAAGTTCCTGCTGGGCCACTGGAGCTTCGACCCGGCGCTGGTGGACGTGGCTGCCAGCCATGATCGGCTGGACCGGGTACCACCGGGGGACGAGGTGGACTATGTCGATATCGTGCAGGTGGCCAACGTGCTCAGTCACGACAGCGGCGGGGAGCACCGTTACCAGGGGATGGATATTGCCAGGATTCCGGCGTTCCAGCGGGTGGGCATGAAGCGGGTGGAGCAACTGCAGCAGCAGATCGAGGATGGCTCGGAACACGAGATCGGCATGATGCTGCATTGATCCAGGGTTTCAGGATGCTCAGACAGGCCGAGCGTCACTCCAGCAACAACTTGAGGCTGACCAGGATGGTTACCACGACGATCAACGGGCGTATCAGGCGCGCACCCTTTCTCACCACCATTCGGGCGCCGATATGGGCACCGATCAGCTGGCCCGCTGCCATCACCAGACCCAGTTGCCAGACCACATGGCCCGCCAGGGCGAACAGGATCAACGATGCCAGGTTGCTGGTGAAGTTGAGCACCTTGGTGTGGGCGGTGGTCTGGATCAGATTGAACCCCATCAACAGTACGCCTCCCACGGCAAAGAAGGTGCCTGCCCCCGGGCCGAAGAAACCGTCGTAGAAGCCGACGCTGAAACCGATGCCCAGGGCGAACAGCGGGTAACTGACCCGCTGACGCCTTGTCTCTTCGGTGACGGGTGGGGCAAACAGGAAATAGAGGGCGGTTGCGATCAGCAGCAGCGGGATGACGCGCGCCAGGACCCTCGGGTCGGTATACTGGACCATCAGGGTCCCCGCGGCTGAACCGATGAAGGTACAGAAAATAAGAAAGCGGATCTCAGACAGCTTTACCAGCCCCCGGCGCACGAAATAGAGGCTGGCAGAGAAAGTACCGAAGCTGCCCTGGAGTTTGTTGGTGGCCAATGCCTCGGTGGGCCCGAGTCCGATGAACAACAGTACCGGCAATGTGATCAGGCCACCGCCGCCGGCGATGGCGTCGACCATCCCCGCCACCAGTCCGGTGCCGAACAGCAGCAGCATGATGTCGAGTTCCATCCCTTAGGGCTCGCGAAATAATAAGTTCATGAGTTTGGGGCGTCGAGGCGCCCGCCTGGCAAGGGTCGCTATCGGCGTCCTGCCTCCCGCGACACTTGTGCATCCCTGCACGGCGCGCAAGAACGCAGGAATATTAATATCTTTCAAGTTCTTGCAACGTAGCCAGGCGGGATGGATCGGCGTTCCAAAACAGGGAGTTATTGTTTCGCGAGCCCTTAGACAGCAACCAGCTCGCCACCCTTGAACACCAGGATCTCACCCTCTTTCAGCGGCTTCCACTGCTCGTCCGTCAGCGGCACGCTGGCGATCAGGACCGCCTTCTGCCGTGGTACACGGGTGGCGGGGTCGAAGCTGAGGCCGGGGATGGCAATGTGTCGGGTGCCGGGAGAGCAGGTGCGGCAGATCCAATAGAGCCCTGGGGGGTGGAAACCCTCCAGGCCGGGCTGCGTCCGCTGGTGACCATGCACGAACAGATACTCACCATCGGAGTAGACGAAGTTGGCGGGTCCCAGTGGCTGCATCTTCCTGGCAAATGTGGCGACTGCCCGGAAACGCCGATCCAGTGACGGGGGGGCTGCCAGCGGCAGCCACAGCCCCTGCATCAGGTGCATCAGATGGCAGAAAGACCACTCCGAGTCGGTTTCTCCCACCGGATGGTAAATACCGAGTGGGAAGCCCGGGTTGCTGCGTATGCCGGTCAGGTCGCCATTGTGGGCGAAAACATGCATCCGCCCGCCCAGTTCCCGAGCGAAGGGCTGAGTGTTTTTCAGGGTATTATCCCCCACGGTGGCCTTCCGTACGTGGGCGATGATGATGCTGCTCGGATATTTCTGCTGGCGGATGAATTCGACGCAGGGGCTGGTGGCCGCCGAGTCCGCCTCACGTATCAGCATGGCGTCCCCCTGTTCATAGAAGGCGATGCCCCAGCCATCCTTGTGTGGTCCTGACATGCCGCCGCGGCGGGCAAACTCCTCCAGGGAGAAGGAGACGCTGGCCGGGTAGCGGCTGGACATTGCGAGCAGTTCACACATGGGCTGATCAGGTGATCCTGGACCGGGCTGAAGAGGCTGACACCATCATATCGCCATGGACCGCGGGCGGTCCAACCGGAAGGTGTTGCCATGTGCTCCCCATTGCGCAGACTGCCATGCGGCGCCTTTCGTGGAGGGGCAGGGTGGAGTTGCGTTCCCAATCAACCAGCCTAGCAAATACCGCAACATGCGCTATGCTAAGGGGCATGCCGGTCTGGCCTGCCAGGGCTGTCACCAATCGATCCATGGTCTCTGCCCGGTAAGGGGCTTGGAAAAGATTAAATTACGCGCCTTGCTTGTCTATGGCTCCGTCTTCGGTGTTGCGCCAAGGGTTACATACAACGAGTATGCGCCCCTTGGCGCGCCTTGAAGACGA